>NZ_CACA01000278.1:0-32079 GCF_000180455.1 Kamptonema sp. PCC 6506 | reverse complement strand
ATTAGCCATTAGCCATTAGCAATTAGCGATTAGCCATTAGCCATTACCAATCACTTCTTACAAAGCAATGGCTGACTCGGCCAAAAGCGGATAGAATTGTCAATCAAACTGTTAATTCCAGCTTCCATCTCTTCCTCAGAAATGTGCTGATTTGTTAGCAAAAACTTAACCACAGCAAAACTGGGAGTTTCAGTCCAAAAATATCCTCCATGAGCATCAATTTTACCGAATAAGAAAGAAACTATATTAATCAAGTCAATGGCGAGACTTGTAAACTTGTTTAAAGGCAATTTTACGCTATTGACTCCTCTCATTTCCGAACAATCGATATAGTTGAATTTTTCAAATAACTCATAAGCCGAAGTGGGGTTAGCTGCTAGTTGAGAACGAACCATAATGCGAATGTAAGGTGCATAACTTTTGGTCGTATCTTCCGATTTATTTACTGGTTTCGATCCTTCATTTACTTCTTTTAGATAAATATTTCCCAACCGCAAGCCAGACATTTCTAAACTGGGTTCAACCCACCAGTTAGCTAGAGTAGAAAGATAGCGGAGAACAATATCGCGATCGCTGGAAAATAAATAAATTTTCTGACAACGAAGAATAGCTGAACGTACATAATTATTACGTCCTTCCCGCAAAAACTCTAAAGGGATATCTGGTGCAGACATAATTAATTTATCCAATATTAAATAATCTCCAATCTCTCGCTTATCATCTACGTCTATATCATCTTTCCCAAATCTATCAGACAAAATTCGTAAGGAATTGACCACTACCAAAGCACCTAAACTGTGTCCCATTAAATTGACAGCAATTCTAGAATTACTCTTAGCTGCTTTAGCTTCTTTTTTGTCCTCACTTTCTGCTTCTACCTTCCCCGATCGATTAGAAAATTTAGCCTTGACTGATTGATTTTCATCTATTCCTAATGCTCGATCCAGCCGCCAAAAGAATTCAGAAAAATCGGGAGCTCCGTAGTGAATGGCCCGATAGCGATCGCGCTGATAAACAATGATCCGCATCATTTGTACCACTAACAGGGAGAGCATAAATACGGTGACAATAATCCAATGCCATTGTACTGCCAATTCTGCTGTCTCCCGAAACTTTAGCCATTGCCAAAAGTTAGCTAATTCTGGGAAGTAACCAAAAGATAAAAGTAGAGGTACTACTAACAGTTTAAGCAGAAAATATAACAAGGAACCAGAAATAAATGTTAAAACACCGAGGACAATCAAAAATTTGAGGATAATTCCCCAATTATAGCGATAGTCAGCCCAGAGTCCGGGACTGACAAGCGGTTTTTCGCTCGGCCAGTGATAGCCAATATAAAAATGATTTTCTTCCAAAGTCGCGATATTTTTAATCGGATCTTTGAGAGTTAATGACTCGGCTTCATTAATAAAATTATTATAGAAAATAGATCCAGGAGTCGCATAGCCGTGAATTCGCATCGTTAAGCGTTCGCATCCAGAAGATAAGACGATCTGAGCTAATTCATCAACATTAAATAGAGGTCGAAAACGCTTTGGTGGCAGTTCTCGGTCTATATTTAGAGAAGTGCTAGCAGTGCTGGTGACTAAAAATATATTAGGATGCTCGCAATCGGCGTAAATCTCGAAATTGCGACTGAAAGCTTGAGTAAATTGGCGATTATGCCAACGGTTGAGAGTGTTTATTACATAATCTACATTCACTTTTTCGGCAAACATGGGATACTGCTTCAAATCGCATAGCGATCGCAATCTAGTGACGATTTCCTCAGTAGTTGGACTGGCAGTGCCAGAGGGATCGGGATAAGCTAGCTGTACGATCCGTGCCTTTGTCCACCCGTCAGAGAAAGGAGCAGAATTGCGGATTATAGACTCTAACCAGTTGCAATCGTTTTTCCAAGTGTTATCATCCATATCTTTGATTAACTCAGGATTTAAGCAGAAATTACCCAAAAATACTATATACTATAGGGTATTCATTACTAGAGTTTCCCTGGAATGTTTGAGTAATTGCTTGTTTTGCTAGGGCGCATTTAAGCTGACTTCTACCTCCTCTTGACAAAATTCTCAGAAAAGCTTAGGCAACACCTATTTTAAAATTTGAATTTTCAATTAGTGGCAAGTTTTAGTCTGAGTTTGCTAGGGTGTATTTACGATCGAGACTGACTCTAATATTCCCGGTTGTTCTCAGTCGAAAGATGTAGAAATTGGCAGAAGACTCAATCGTAAAATTTACATCTTGCTAAAGGAGGATTCACTTGGTGTATTGCCATCACCACTTCCGTTATCTCGCAGCTATTGCGATCGCCATCTCACCTGTACTGACTGGAGGGGAAAGATCGAGCGCGATCGCCTTTGCGCCAATTCCAGGGGATGTTAGTCCCATCGCCGCCACAGACCGCAAAACAGAAGCAAACCAACTTTCTCAAAAGGGTGCTGAGCAATACCGCAAAGGTGAATTTCAAAATGCGGTGGAAACTTATCAACAAGTTTTGGCAATCCGCCAACAACTAGGGGACAAGAAAGGTGTGGGAGCAACCCTCAATAGTATCGGTGAAGTTTACACTGACATGGGGGAATATGACAAAGCAATGGAAGTTTTGCAGCAAGCTTTGGTCATAAATCGGGAAATAGGCGATCGCCGCAACATTGGTCATACCCTGAATCTAATCGGCGTGGTTAACCGCGCTGGGGATAAACTTTCTGTAGCGATGCAACTGCATCAACAAGCTTTGCAGCTAGCAAAAGCTGAAGGCGATCGCGCTGGAGAGGGAGAATCTCTCCACAACATAGCAGCAGTTTACGGCGACCAAGGTCAATACCCCAAAGCCCTAGAGTTTTACCAGCAAGCGCGGACAATTCGCACCGAAGTTGGCGATCGCCGCGACTTAGGCCGCACCCTCAACAACATGGGCGGCATTTATTACAACATGGGTCAGTATTCCAGAGCCTTAGAATTTTACCAGCAAGCTTTAGCAATTCGTCGGGAAATTGGCGATCGCGCAGGTGTCGGACGGCTTTTAAACAACATGGGGCTCACCTATCGCAAGCTCGGTAAAGATTCTCAAGCTCTGATCTATTTCCAACAGGCTATAGTGATGCTAGAAGCGATTGGCGACCAAACCAGCGTCGGACGCTTGCTCAACAACATGGGTGCCATTTACGAAAGCCTGGGTCAGTCCCCCAAAGCTCTAGAATCCTATCAGCGAGCCTTGCAGATCGCCCAAGACACGGGGGACAAAGTAGGAGAAAGCACGGCTTTAGATAGAATTGAACGATTAACAGGGCAAAAATCCGGGCAATGACTAATTGAAAGGGAAATTAAAAATTAATAATTAAAAATTAAAATTGGTGAGAGTTCATTTTTATTTTTTAATTGTTAATTGCAGGCTTGCGCTGCGCCGTAACGAGAAACCCAAGCCGATCGTCAGCATCAGTAGGGTTTTGTTTCATATCCAGGGCGATCGTGAAAATAAAGTTTCCCCGGTTGATTAAAAAATGGCCAGACTTCACAGGGCTATATGCAGTGGCGATCGCAACTGTAGCCGTGACAGGTTTTGTATTCGGAGTGCGTCAGATCGGAGGCTTGCAAACCTTAGAATTGATGGTTTTCGACTCAATGGTGCGACTTCAACCCGACCTGGGGCCAGACCCGCGCCTGCTAGTAGTCACGATCACAGAGGATGATAAAAAAGTTTTCAATCGACTGCCCCTTTCCGATGAAGTCATCGCCCGAGTGTTGGAAAAATTATCCCAGTTTCAACCGGAAGTTATTGGTATGGATTTGTACCGAGAGATCCCCTACGAACCTGGAAATAAAAGACTTACGGCCATCCTTAAGTCTCCGAAAATCATCGCCATTAAAAATCTCGGTGACGATCCATCTTTGGGAATTCCAGCACCCCCTGGAGTACCTCCAGAACGCATCGGCATTAACGACATTGTACTTGACCCCGACGGTACTGTACGCCGTAATTTAATGTTTGGTGGAAAAGACTTCTCATTTTCCCTACGGCTGGCGATGAGTTATCTGTCTGCTCGGAACATCATTCCCCAAAATGACCCGGATAATAAGAATCTGATCTATTGGGGGAAAGCAAGTTTTCTGCCTTTAAAAGCTAATTCTGGAGGGTATGAAAATATTGATGATAAAGGATATCAAATCCTGCTTAATTACCGCTCTCACGACTCTGGAGCGCAACAAATCAACATCTCCCAGCTATTGTATGGTCAGGTCGATCCCAAATTGGTGAAAGGCAAAATTGTGCTAATTGGCACTACAGCCCCCAGTAGCAGAGATTTGTTTTTAACGCCCTATAGTCCCGCTAAGGAAACAAGCCCGAAAATGCCAGGGGTGCTAGTTCACGCTCAAATGGTCAGCCAGATTTTGGATGCAGTTGCGGGCGATCGCCCTTTGTTCGGGTTTTGGCCAGAATGGGTAGAAATGCTCTGGATTGGTTCTTGGGCATTGGTTGGCAGCAGTCTAGCATGGTGTAGCCGCCATCCTCTGGCCTTTGCTCTGGGGTGCCCAACGCTGCTAGGTATCCTCTGCGCTATGGGTTTGGCGCTATTCATTGACTATAAATGGGTTCCCGTAGCTACTCCTGCTTTGGCTTTTATTTGTACAAGCGCAACGGTGGTAGCTTATCGAGCCCATCAAGTGCAGCAGCAGCAAAAAACTGTGATGCGGTTGTTGGGGCAGAATACTTCCCCAGAAGTGGCGGCGGTATTGTGGAAAAGTCGCGATCGCCTAATTGAAGATGGTAAATTGCCGGGGCAAAAGTTGGTAGCGACGATGCTATTTACTGATATTAAGGATTTCAGCACGATTTCGGAACAAATGCCACCAGAAAAGTTGATGGAGTGGCTGAATGAATATCTCAGTGTTTTGACTGAAGCAGTACAAAGCCATCACGGTATTATTAATAAGTTTACAGGGGACGGCATTATGGCAGCATTTGGCGTACCCATTCCTCGCACGACACCGAAGGAGATTGCACAGGATGCTAGGGCCGCCGTTTCTTGCGCTTTGACTATGGGCGATCGCCTTCATGCACTCAATCAGGATTGGCAGCAGCGAAAGTTACCAGTGATTCAAATGCGAGTTGGGATTTTCACCGGGCCAATAGTCGCTGGTAGTTTAGGAGGAAAAGAGCGATCGGAATATGGACTTTTGGGAGACAGTGTTAATATCGCTTCTCGGCTGGAAAGCTGCGAAAAAGATCGCCAATATGGTACTTGTCGGGTTTTAATTGCTCATCAAACTTTAACTCACATTCGGGGAGAGTTTTTGGTAGAACACTGGGGGCCTTTAGCTTTGAAGGGTAAGCATCAAACTGTAGATGTTTATCGGGTTATTGGGAAAAATAAGGTTAATGGCTAATTGCTAATTGCTAATTGCTAATTGCTAATTGCTAATTGCTAATTGCTAATTGCTAATTCAGAATTTACGCAAACAGATAACGAGGAACTCGCTAGCGATCGCAGTTCTGGTAGTTCTGCATCAATTTGGAATTGATAAGTAAATCCACCTAATTAAACATAACCCTCTTTTGTCACTTCGAGCAGAGAAAAAGGCTTTCGCCTTGCGATCGCTGGATTTTAGCCATTCTCAATAGTTTATGGTTCGCAAGGCGAAAGCCTTACAAACGAGTAGTTCCAGACAATTATCTCCCGAAAGTGACAAAAGAGGGATAAGATCGGGATGGCTAAAAAGATGCCTGCCTCCTGCCTCCTGCTATAGCAATCAAATCAGTATTGATAAAATACTTCCTTTACATTTTTATTCTTACAGAGTACGGAGTAAATATGCGTCGAAAAAAAGCAATCGTTTGGCTTGCCACAGCACTCTTAACGCTGATGGTAATTGTATTTATTGCTACCTTTAGCAAACTCAATCAAGAAAAAATAACTATAGCGATCGCGGCTCCCTTAAGTAATGTAGAGGAAGTAACCCAAAAAGTAGGCAGGTCATTGGTTCAAGGAGTGCAGCTCTACATCGACCAGGCAAACAGAAACGGCGGAATTCAAGGCAAATTATTGAAGTTAGATATCTATGACGACCAAGGGAAAGTAAATGTCGCGGAGAAAATAGCTAAAGATATTGTCCAATCAAAAGCAGTCGCCGTTATTGGCCACTATTCCAGTAGCATATCCAAAGCAGCGGGGAAAATTTATCAAGATACTGGTATTCCAGCGATCAGCGGTTCTGCTACTGCTAATGCAGTCACCGAAGATAATAATTGGTATTTTCGCACAATTTTTGCCGATAGCTTTCAGGGCAGATTTATCGCCAATTACCTGAAAAAGGTGATGGGGTATTCAAAAATAAGCATCATTCACGGCTACGATGCTTATGGTTTAGGCTTAGGTCAAACTGTTGATGCGACTTTTAGAGAATTGGGAGGAGAGATAATAAGCAAGTGGGAGCTACCAAAAAAACAAAGTCAAGCCACAGATAGGATGATTATTCAGGAATTGCAGGAACTAAAAAAACTTGGTAAAGTGCCGCAAGCTATTGTCTTGGCTACTAATCGCGATCAAGTGATTACATTGATTCCTGAACTCAAAAATAGTAATCTGAACATTCCCCTGTTTGGTGGTGATGATATAGGTGATGTGATTATTGCTCAAAATTTTGCCAAATTACCTGAAGAACAGAAAATTCCTGGTTTTTTTACTAACGGTCTTTATGCCACAGTTCCCATCATTTATGATGTTGCTGACGATCGAACTCAACAATTTAGAACAACATTTAAAGAGGTTTACGGAAATGCTCCAGGTTGGTCTGCTGCTGCTTACTATGATGCTGCCAGCGCAATTGCGGAAGGAATCGATCGGACTCTATTGACCTATAAAGAGTTACCAAAAGAAACTTTTACCGGGAAAAACATTAAAGAAGACCGTGAGTGGCTTAAAGAGGGTTTGCTGAGGATCAACAGCCCAGAAAAGGCTGTTAAAACAGGAACGAGAAGCTTTTATTTTGACGATGTACGTACTGCGGTTGTCCCTATTGCTATAGGAAGATTTGACAAAGGATCTCTTGTTTCAGCTTTTACCCAACTGCAAAAAATCACAAATCTTGAGACAGTTTCCGATAATCTAGAAGCAGAAATTAAGAACGGTAATATTTTGCAGATTGGCAAACAATACCTGCAAAAAACTGACATTGTTTATACAGGTCTTGACATCAATGAAGTTAGCTATCTAGACCAGAGAAACTCAACCTATGTGGTGGATTTTTATTTGTGGTTTGGATATAAAGGTAATCTGAGTCCCGAAAAAATTGAGTTTAGTAACTACGGGATCAGTCGTTTAGATTCTGGAGAAAAGTTAACTCTGGGCGAACCCATACAGCAAGGAGAAGAAAATGGCGTAAAATATAAAATATATAGAGTTAAAGCGGATTTTCATGAAGAGTTTGATTTTCACAATTATCCCTTTGACGAGCAGCGTTTAGCTGTCAGATTTCGACACGCAGACCTCACAAGAGATAAGCTAATTTATGCCATAGACTTAATTGGGATGCGAGATTCTACCACAGACAAATTGTCACCAGAATGGAAACAGAAGGTTTTTAAAGAAATTACCTCTTGGACTCCTCAAAGGATAACTTTTTTTCAGGATACTTTAGTGAATGATTCGACTTTAGGCTATCGGAAATTTACTACTAAATCAGACTTAGAATACTCCCAGTTCAATGCTGTCATCAATATCAAGAGAGAATTACTCAGTTTCAGTATCAAAAACTTGCTACCTCTTTGGTTCTTTGTTGCTGTGGCTTACTTGTTATTGTTTCTTCCTTTCGATCAACTTTCCGCCGAGGTATTGAGTGGTTTATTACTAGCTGTTGTCTTTTTCCATCTGAGTTTATTAGATGCTTTACCTGATGGAGTGGGTTACGTTGTTACTCTTGACTATGCGTTTTATTTAGTTTACGCCCTACTTGGTTTAGAGCTATTGATAGTAACTGTAGGAAATCAAGACAGGTTTCAAAACAGTGAAGTGCAGCTTAAAAAATTAATTTTATCGGGTAAAGTAGCATTTCCAGTAATTATATTAATTGGTTGTTGCTTGCTTTATTTCCTATATGTCTAGCTCGATCAACACTTGTATAAAAAGCGAGTATGGCATTTAGATCAAACAAGAATTAGCTTCGGGAATTTATGATAATTTAGAGGCTTTGAAAGAAAAAGTTATACCAAATCCGGGTTAGTCATCGCCTTTATATTGACCCAACTCATTCCTTACCTGGAACCCCACTTACTCTTAAAACATCTGCAAAATTAGTGCAGTAACTAGGCAATCCAAGACTCTGAGGATTCAGAGGTTCTTTATAGCTAAAATGGCGATATTCCAAACAAAATCTATCCCAAGGAGCCATCTGAATCTGGAACAGTACAATTAATAAATCTGCCAACCAAGGAGATAGAGTAATCCGAAAAAATATTTTTTTATTCAAATAAGCACAAGCTTCTTCTACTACCTGATTAACTGTTATTTCGGGATTTCCCAGGACAAACTTTCGCTTTTCTTTAGATGCGGGAGGATGTTCCACCAAGTAGCGGACTACCTCAGCAATATCCACACCGTGCATAAAGTGAAAACTCGCATCAGCTTTAAACCAGCGAATCACATTAATCCATTTTGCTACTTCCGGTATGCCTGATGATAGGTGAGAATAAGGTTTATTAGCATCGCCGCCTAATACCAACGTCGGAAAAACACTCGTAATCGGAGGTACATCTGTAAGTCGAGATAACTGCCACATACAGTCATATTTTGACCGAATATAGTCCGTTCCCAGTTGACCAGCTTCCTTAAGTAAATTGTTATTATGGTCGAGGATACTTGCAGTCGAAAAGTAAATAACTTGCTGGCAAGTCTGTGGCGAAAGTAACTTTATTAACTTCAGAGTTTTAACAACATTGGTATCAAAAACCTCCTGCGTGCCGCCCCAAGCTGTTGCAGCGAGAATTGCCACATTCATTGTTTTTAACAAATCTGTCAATTTATCCACATCTCGCAAGTCAGCTTGAATTATATTGATGCCAGGACGAGCATTCAAGTCAAAACCTAGCTTGTCCGGGTTACGGACTAGCAGATACAATTCATGGTCTGTATTTTGGATCAGGGTTTCGGCGATATAGTGACCAATGCAGCCGCTAGCACCTGTCACGAAAATCCGCTTGGGTTTCATTGCAGGAAGGGAGAAGAAGGATGGGAAGATGGGAAGATTGGGGAGATGGGGAGGATGGGGAGGATGGGGAGGGTTTACCTTCCTCATACTTTTAACTCCCCTTCTCTTTCATCTCTCCTACCTTCCCTTACTTATGTCAGGTGGAGACAGAAACAGGACTTACGCACTAAGTAGGAAAAACGTAGTTTGAGATTGCTTCCCTACGGTTGCAATGACAGAAAAACGTAGTTTGAGATTGCTTCCCTACGGTCGCAATGACAGAATTATGTTGTCCGTGCGTAAGTTCTAAGAAAGTAATTTGTCAGCTTGTTTTGCTGTTTTAAAGAAAAAGGCAACATTTTCTTCTGGTGTATTTTGCAAAACACCGTGTCCTAAATTCAGGATGTGGCCTTTGTTTCCTGCCTTGCGAATGGTTTCGAGAATGCGTTCCCGAATAAAATCTTTTGAGCCAAATAATACACAAGGATCGATGTTTCCTTGCACCCCAACTTTAGAACCGAGCCTAGCTCTTGCTTCGGCCATATCTACTGTCCAGTCTACACTAACTAGGTCAACGCCAGACTTGGGCATCCGCTCCAGTAGTCCAGCACTGCCATTAATATAAAGGATCAGAGGTGTATCTGGGTGAGTAGCTTTGACTTGCTCAACTACTTGGCGCTGATAAGGTAGAGCAAAGGTTTCGTAGTCTTGGGGACTCAACTGCCCCGCCCAAGAGTCGAACATCTGTACTACTTGTGCTCCGCAGTCAATTTGGTAGCGGACGTAAATAGCGATCGCGTCTGCTAATTTACTCAAAAATTGATGCAGCATTGCCGGCTCCGAAAAAGCCATGCCCTTAATCACAGTGTAGTCTTTGGAGCTCTTACCTTCAATAGCATAGGCTGCTAAAGTCCAAGGAGCGCCCACAAACCCTAATACTGTAGAGCGATCGCCCACTTCCTGCCGCAAAGTCTGCAAAATCTCCCGGATGAAAGGGAGTGACTCTGCTGGTTCCAGTGGGTGAAGCTTCTCGATTTGCTCCACAGAGCGAATCGGCGGGTCAATCATCGGCCCGCGACTTTCGACGATATCAAAATTAATGCCAATTCCAGGCAGGGGGGTCAAAATATCCGAAAATAAAATCACACCATCCGGTTCAAAAGCTCGAAAGGGTTGCAGGGAAATTTCCACTGCGATGTCTGTTTTTTCCGAGCGATCGCGAAAAGATGGATACTTATCTCTTAAATCCCGATAAGCTTTCATATAGCGACCCGCCTGCCGCATCATCCACACCGGCGGACGTTCTAACACTTCACCGCGTGCGGCCCGCAATAACAAAGGTACTTGGGTTGATCCGGCCATCTCTACTTTACTCTGAACTACATATTTAAAGGTTGTTGATAGCTTACCATCCCCAGATTCCCCTTTTTCATGCAAACCGCATTAAAAATTAAAAATTAAAAATTAAAAATTAAAAATTAAAAATTTTTGAATTGGTGAGATATTCTAAATTCATTGAAACCATTGATTCTATTCCGCTTCTCCCCTTCTTCCCATCTCTCCTAGATAACTAAATTTTCTTCCTTCTTCCTTCTTCCTTCTTCCTTCTTCCTTCTTCCTTAAGAATCTTCACCCCACATCTTTAACTGTAAATAAACTAACATTAAAGCTCCCACCATCAACAAAGTTGCCGCCGCTGCTGCATAACCGAAATCAAATTGAGCAAAAGCTTGGTCATAAATGTAATAAACTAGCAAATTAGTAGAGTTTAAAGGGCCGCCGCCAGTGATGACATAAACTTGCTCAAAACTTCTCAGAGTAAAAATAGCAGTAGTCACAATAACAAACACCAAAGTAGGTCGTAAACCCGGTAAAGTAATGTGCCAAAATTGCTGCCAAGCGCCAGCACCATCTAATTCTGCGGCTTCATAACGGTTGATAGGAATTGCTTGCAATCCAGCGATGAATATAACCATATTGAAGCCTAATTGCTTCCAAATACTTAACAAAATCAGCACTGGCATTGCCCAAATTGTACTATTTAACCAAGGCACGGAATTTAAGCCAAGAGAAATTAATAAATTATTAACGGGGCCATCTGTTTGAAATAGCCACCGCCAACTTAAGCCAACCGCAACTAGGGAGGTAATAGAAGGGATAAAATAGGCAGTACGGAGAAAACCTCGCAAGGCAAATGACCGATTTAATAATACTGCCAAGCCTAAAGGTATAATTAAACTGGGAATGACGGTGGCGACAGTAAAATAGAATGTGTTGCCAATAACTTGCCAAAAATCCGGGCTAATTAGCAGACGGGAGTAATTGTTAAGACCCACTAAATGCACGCCCGAACGGGTAAAACTACCAGCAGTAAAACTGAGGTAAAATAAATAAACGATCGGCCATAAGATAAAAGTACCCAGCAATATGAGAGATGGAGCTAGAAAAATCCAAGCTGCGATCGTGTCATTATCTAGCCAGTTAAAACGCCCAGGCTTAATCGGAACCATTCGCTTTTAGATTTTAACTTTGAGATTTTAAATTGTATCATAAGATCGTAGGAAATAAAAGTGGAAACTCAAGATATATTCCGAAATTTGAAAACTTTAGAAACTGAACGCTTAATCCTGCGAAAGATGACTTTAGAGGATGCGGAGGATATGTTCGAGTATGCTTCTGACCCAGATGTGGCAAAATACACTACTTGGGATGCTCATCAATCTATAAAAGATAGCAAATTTTTTCTAAAGATAGTCGTCGAGCGTTACAAAAATCGCCAGATTACTGACTGGGGTATTGTCCATAAAGGAGAGGGAAAATTGATCGGTACTTGTGGATTTGCGGAATGTCATCTATTTCACAGCCGCGCTGAGATTGGATATGCACTTTCTAGGAAATATTGGAGACAAGGATATATGAGCGAAGCAGTTAGTGCTATTATTAAGTTTGGCTTCCAGACAATGAATTTAAATCGAATTGAAGCTAGATGTGAAGTGGAAAATATTGCTTCAGCTCGTGTGATGGAAAAAGTAGGGATGCAATTTGAAGGTATCTTAAGGCAACATATATTTACTAAAGGTAAATACTGCGACTTAAAAATTTACTCGATTCTGAGACAGGATTTTTTTTGGGAACAATACGGTTAACAAGCAAGCTAAAGTGGTAAAATCTGGTAAACACCACAGTTTCACTTTAATGAGCAACATCTACTTCAACCTTCGTAAATTCCTAATTGCCTTTACCTTCTTACCTTTGAGTCTCGGCATGAGTGCGATGCCTCTGGCTGGCTACGCCTACGCACAGCAACCGCCAAGCTTAACTCTATCTCAAGATCCCGCCTCAATCAACTCTCGTGCTTCACAATTTGTAGGACAGTGGCGACTAAAAGATTATTTACCGATTCCGCTGACAGTTATTTTCACGCAAGACGGCAAAATATTTATTCTTCTACCTTCATATTTGACCTGGTTTTTTTCTTCAGGTTCTCCATCTTTTACTGGCGGAAATGTTAGTGCCTTTGAACTGAGTTACAAAATCAATTCGAGTACCCAACCTATGCAGATTGACGTGACATCACCAGGTGATGAGGGAACTTTAATGACAATTTTTGAGTTCACTCCTGATGGTCAAATGCGTATAGAATGGGAAGGTTTACGTCCGGGAGAATCGAGACCTACTGAGTTTAGTGCTGGTGCAATTTTTCTCGAAAAAGTGGCTAATACAACGGCTTTACCTCGGAATACTCAAATAGTTGATTTAGCAGCACAACGAAGACAGGGACGAGAATCAGAAGGCGAACAATATATTGGTTCTATGAACCGCGCTCAACAAGCTTTCTATGCCGAGAATGAAAAATTTGCTACAGAGATTGATGAATTGGGGTTAGGCATTGACAAGGAGACACAGAATTACCGCTATCAAATTGTACCCCAAAGCGGCTCTATTCCCAGCATAATGATGACTGCTGAAGCCAAGAATGCAGAACTAAAAAGCTACACAGGGGCGGTTTTTGTGATCAAAGTTAACGATGAAAATACAACTGTTTCTCTAACTTGCGGCACAGATAAACCATCAACTACACCACCAGCGATGCCAAGGGCTCCTAAGAGTGCAGAAGAGGAAATTAAATGTCCTGTTGGTTCCAGTCCTAAATAATAGTGAAATAGGGGGAAATAGGCATCGCACTGAGATAGGACTTACGCATCCTCTACCATTTTCTGTCATTGCGAGTGAAACGAAGCAATCTAAAACCCCGATCCTGTCGCTAAAATGCGTAAGTCCTGTGAGATAGTAACTGCTCCAAAAATCCGGCAATTCTTAACTGCTAACACGCTAGTTTCTATTACCTTCTACCTTATCCCCTCCCTCTTTTATTTCTACCGCATAGGATAGGGAACCCATTTAGAATAGTCAGCTAGATGACCCCAATAAGCCGTATAGCCAGTGAATGCCCAAATTAAAGCAGCAGCTACGAGTACAATACTACCAATTAGCCGTAGAGTATGATTAGTTCGCAGATAAAGCGCAGGTGCAGCGCAAATGCCGCTTAATCCTGATAAAATAAATCCTATTGCTGAGAGTATGGGCTGCCGAGTCAAACCCAAATTGAGAATTCGCAGACCAATTACTAAGGCAGCAACCCCAGCAAAAAAGGCGTAAATAGCCACAGTTAGCAAATCCCACTCATTGGCAAGAGATAAAGATGCGCTGATAAAAAGTATGCCGAATAAAACTGACATTTCGCCGAAGGCAATGTTAAAGCTACCGGGAAGAGGCCAAGTAAAAATCATGTGTAAGCCAGTTGTGAGAGCGATCGCGCCAGTCATTCCAAAACCGGGAATCCACCGTTTTTGCTGCGTACCGTCGAGTCCCAGGTAAACGTAGGATGCGAGTATAAACAGTCCTGCTACCATATTGATGAGCATCAATGGAATATAGTTAACAAACATTAATTTAAGTTCCTTAACGAGAGATAATGGCAATATATTCTCATTCTATTAGCTTCTATCATTCGCTGCATGAGTACCATTTCTGCACTAGCTAATTCCAATACCAGTTTGATTTCGCCGAGCTTAGAGCCATGTTTGCTTGCACAGGGAGCCCCGTTAAAACTGGGAATTCTCGCTTCTGGTAGTGGTAGCAATTTTGAGGCAATTGCTGAGGCGATCGCGAATCGACAACTCAACGCTCAAGTTCAAGTTGTAATTTACAATAATCCCGATGCCAAAGTTGGAGCGCGAGCTCAAAAATTTGGTGTCCTCGCGATTCTTCTCAACCACCGCGACTACACTAGCCGCGAAGAGTTAGATGCAGTAATTGTCAAGACTTTTCAAGAATATAATGTCGAATGGGTAATTATGGCCGGCTGGATGCGAATTGTTACTCCAGTTTTACTCGATGCTTTCCCCCAAAAAGTTATTAATATTCACCCCAGTTTATTGCCTAGTTTCCCCGGAATTCGAGCTGTGGAACAAGCACTCAAAGCCGGAGTTAAGATTACTGGTTGTACGGTTCATATCGCTTGTTTAGAAGTTGATAGCGGCCCGATTTTAATGCAGGCCGCAGTGCCAGTATTGGTAGATGATACGCCAGAAACCTTACACGCTCGGATACAGGTGCAGGAACATAAAACTTTGGTAGGCGCGATCGCACTTTTAGCGGCTAGGCGTGCTGAAAATTTAGAATAGGTAAAATTTCTCTCGATCGGGGAGTTCTGATAAATTTGGGATGAAACTATGCGGAAAATACGGTTGTTTATTGCATCTAGTCTAGACGGCTACATTGCAAGAGCATCAGGGGATGTTGATTGGTTATTCACTGACTCTGACTACGGTTACGATCAATTTTTTGCCCAAATTGACACCTTAATTATGGGTAATAAGACGTATCAACAAATCCTTGGTTTTGGAGAATATCCCTACAAAGGTAAGGAAAGTTTTGTATTTTCTAACTCTCTTGCTGGCACCAAAGATAACAATGTAGAATTTGTGGGAGGGAATTTGGAAGAATTTATCCATAAGTTGCGTAATATGAAGGGCGGTGATATTTGGTTAGTTGGCGGAGGCCAGACAATTCATTATTTCTTGAAATATGGTTTTATCGATGAACTTATTCTCTCGATTCACCCTATGATTCTAGGGAAGGGAATACCGCTAATTGTAAACGATCCTAACCTAGAAACGGCACTTAATTTGAAAGATGTAATCCAATATAATTCTGGGTTATTGCAAGTCTTTTACGATTTGAAAATAAAACCCGCAGACTTAAGTCGATCGGGCAATGGGTAGTTGGTAATTTGTCATCCCCTTATGAAAATTTATCCAACCATATTATTTAAGTAGTTACATTCAATGCTTCTTAATCCCTTTACTACGTTTCTGTTCGTACATTAATTCATCAGCCTCTACCAGCAATTGTTCTAGTGAAATGCTTTTATCTAAAACGCATTCCTTCACACCAATACTCATAGATAATTGATAGGAACGAGCGTTTTCTTGGTTAAAGCGATCGAGAGCTGCTTGTAGCCGAGTTTGATAGTTATCTGTATCAACTGAACAGGCGGGGATAAATATTACAAATTCATCACCTCCTAAGCGAGCAACGATATCAGAATCACCAAAGGTTTGCTTTAATATGTAAGCTGCTTCAGCGAGGATTCTATCTCCAATTTCATGACCTAAAGAGTCATTAATTTTCTTTAAACCATCTAAGTCAGCAAACAAAAGACAGCAGGACATCTGTGTACGTTTGGCGATTTTTAGCTGCTGATTTGCGAGTAAAAAAAAGCCGCGTCTGTTATATACGCCTGTTAATTCATCAGTCATAGATAGCTGCCTTACCTCTGCTTCAGCTCTCAAACGCTCTTGGATTTCCTGCTCTAAAAGTTGATTTTGTTTAATGAGTTGGTGGTATTGCTGTTGAATAAGTAATTGATTTCTCACTCGCATCAGCACTTCTTGCTCTTGAAAGGGTTTAGTAATGTAATCCACAGCACCCATTTCAAAGGCCCGAACTTTATCATTTACCCGATCGAGGGCACTAATAAAGATAATGGGAAGGTCTTGTGTGGCTTCAGATTCCTTTAGCTGCTGACAAACTTCATAGCCATTCATATCTGGCATATTGATGTCTAATATAATCAAATCTGGGGGGTCGCGATAGGCAGCCTGTAGTGCCATTTTACCATTGAGCGATTTGCGAACAATGTAACCCTGAGACTCCAATATTTTTGATAATAATCGTAAATTATCGGGGTTATCATCTACGATTAAGATATTTGTTTCAGCCGCAGATTTTAGTACAATATTCATATTTATCTCCTTAAGCCTGGGTGAGAATTGCAATCGCCTCTAACTGGAAGCGATCGACTAGATTGGTCAAAGATTCTAATAGGAATTCATTCTCACTAGGAATTTGAGCAATCAGTTGGCGGAGGATCGTATCGTTGAGATCTAAGGCTGCTTCATTGACTTGAGTAACCCACTCTAACGGCATTATTTTCAAATCTTGTGGGGAGAGGGTTCTGGGTTCTAAAGTTGCAAACTCTGGCCTTAATGGGGATGTTTGAGCGTAACAGTAACGGACTCCCAAATAATGTGCAATTTTGTCGAAGAGTATGGTTTCAGTGAACGGTTTAGCGATATAGTCATCGCATCCCGCTTGAAGACTGGCAGTGCGGTCTTCTTCAAAAGCATAGGCCGTCAAAGCTACGATCGCCACATTATCCTGTACACCCCTAGCCCGAATTTGACGAGTTGCTTCATAGCCGTCCATCTCAGGCATTTCAATATCCATAAAAATCAAATGAGGATGCCAATCTTGCCAGCAGGCGATCGCTTCAATCCCGTTGGTAACGGCACAGACTTCAAATCCAACTGACTCCAGCAGTGTTACCAGCAAATGCCGATTTACTAGAACATCCTCTGCTACCAAAATTCGGTAGTTAGGTTGTCCCGCTTCCAAACTGATAACGTGCTGGTTAACTTTAGATTCTATCAGATCGACGGATTCCGCTCGATGTAAGATCGCTTTACAAGTAAAGATTGAGCCTTGATTTAAGCTGCTTTGTACGGTGATATCACCGCCCATCAAACGAGCAAACTGACGACTAATAGATAGGCCTAAACCCGTTCCTTGAGCATGGCGACCTCGCTCGGTTTGCATAAAAGCTTCAAAGACGGATTCAAGATCGCACAAAGCGATACCGCATCCCGTATCTTCAACTTCAAGATAGAGTGCGATCGCAGATCCTAAAGCTTCCACCTTTGATGAATCGATCGCATCATCTATTTCTGGGATGACTTTTATCCTCAAAGTAATACTGCCATTAATCGTAAATTTGATTGCATTGCTAAGCAAGTTAATCAAAATTTGGCGAAGTTTTGCCTGATCGCCATAGACATAGGGAGGAACGTTAATTTCCTGTTCAATTCTGAGCATCAACCCTTTTTCAGACGCTTTGAGAGCAAACATCTCCTGAATAGAATGGATGAATCGGACAATATCGAAGCAAGATTCTGTCAGTACCAATTGACCAGCTTCAATTTTAGACATCTCCAAAACATCATTAATTAAGGTCAGTAAATGTTCTCCACTGCGACTGATAATTCCTAGATGCTCTTGAAACTCAGGTGGGATATTTTGGCTGCGGCTCATAATTTGCGTAAACCCCAAAATTGCGTTCATCGGAGTCCGCAATTCGTGGCTCATTTTAGCAAGAAACTGGCTTTTGGCACGGTTGGCGATCGCCGCACGTTCTGCTGCTTGTTCTAATGCTGCCTGGGAAAATTCTAACATTGCTAGCATCAGAGTATTTCGCATCTCAGCAGCAGTTTGAAGCTCCTCAACCCGCCAGGGGTAAGATTTTTCTTGCACTATTTCTTTCCACAGTTGAAAGGAGTTACGGGGACAGGGTTGTATTTCTCCAACTTCATCGATTGCGATCGCAGCTTGAGGATTACCTGCCCAATTGATCGTTTGAAATTGTTCTGGTCGGAACCAGATAATATGGTAAGACTTTTGTTTAACATGGTTGAGGGAAATAGAAATAGCTAGAATCCCGCTAGCTTTATCTTTAAACTCCTTTGCAGTAGGATAGAGATTAGACAAAAAATTAGTAGCAAATACTCGTTCCGTGTTATGCTGCACCAACCAGTTTAGCAGTTCCTGCACTTCAGCTTCTGAGGGCGTTTGCCCTATTAAAGTTAGCTGTCCGTCCAGCAAAATTGCCGCTCCATAAGCACGAACTAAAACCAGCAATTGCACCGTATTTTTAGTCAAAACCTGTTCAATAAAGTTCGCTTCTCGTAATAATTCCCGCTGAAGTTCATCCTGAATACCCTTGACTTGCATTCGGTAAAGACGCAACTCTTTCTCTTGCTGATACAATAATTCCAGAGAAGCAAATCTTCCTAATAGTTCGCAGGCCTTGCGAGTTTCATAATCTACTAATTTAGGGCTATAGTGCTGACAGGCGATTAATCCCCAGAGGCGTTTGTCATCGATCAAGGAAATTGTCATCGATCCATGAACGCCAATATTTTGTAAGTATTGAATGTGACATGGAGAAACTCCTCTTAACGTACAATTGCTCATATCTACCAATTGATTTGTCAGAGGATGTTTGCTAGGAACAATCTGTACAGGAGTGTAATTAATATTGGGAACTTGTAGCACCCAGTTGTGGCAAAATAACGATCTGCATTGCTTAGGAAAATCAATGGCTGGATAGTGAAATCCTAGATAACTTTCTATAATATTTTCCTTTGCCTCAGCAATTACTACCCCAGAATCATCACTTTCAAAACGGTAGACCATAACGCGATTGAACCCAGTCATTTTCTTTACTTCTCTAGCAATGATCTGAGCTAAATCGGAGAGATTCATCGCATTCCGCAGATCGACAATTGCTGCTTGCAAGCAATGAGAAAAATGGGTTGAATAACTACTTTCTTGAGCGGAGGATGGCACAAGTTCTAATATTAGTGCATCAACAATTCGATGCAACACGCCTGTAAATCTTTGGCTTTGATATTCCTGTTCTTTTTCTACACTCACCCGATTGGCTTTTAGCTCAAGTGGATTGTAGTTTTCTGCGTTATCTTTGGTCAGGATATCACTAATTTTATTCAGTTGTTCGCGACCAAATAATAATTCCAAAGGTTGACCAAGTAATTTTTCTGCTGGGATGCCAAAAAACTGTTCTACATTTTCACTGCTTTGCAAAATTTGCAAGTCTGGTTCTTGTAGTGTTAAGAGAATGCCATGAGGTTGAATATGATCGGGAATGTACACATATTCATCAGTATGCTTTTCTAAAGCTGTCAGTTGTGAAGGAGTGAAATTTCGGAGTTCTTTGGCATTCAGAGGTTGCATAGTTACAGTCAGCGTTGTCGTGGACAGAGGAAGAAGGGGCTAGGGGCTAGGGGCTAGGGGCTAGGGAAGAAAGGGAAAGAGGGGCTACGATGCTATGATTCTCAGGAAAGAAGAGGAAGAAGGGAATAGAATCAGCGAGTTTGGTGGAACTCAGAACGTCTTAACTACCAAGAAGGTTGATAGAGTTTTTGATTTTCTTTGTTTACAAATTTGAGTTATACTAATTTCACACCTCAACCTAGATTTTGAGGTTAATTTTAATTTTTTAATTATCTTTTCATGGTTAATCTAATCATTTGAAAAGTTATACTAGGGAATTGCTTTGAAGCAATTCGAGGATTTGCTCAAATAGATATTTGCTTCCCAGTTCAATCAAATATGCACCAAACTTTGACAGTGATGGAGGTAGTTTACCTGCGAGTTCAACAATTGCATAATCATTGCCACATACAGCAGCATCCTCTAATTTATCCAGCCATTCTTGAGGTAATGAGGCTAGATCTGTTGGAGCGATCAACTCTAACAAATTTTGCTGGGACAAGGATAAAGATACAGGATAATCATCTAATGTAATAGAAGGTTCCGCATACAAATATTCTAACCCTAAATATTCTCTCATCTTAATAAATAAAGTTTCCTCCCGGAAAGGTTTGCTGATATAATCGTTGCAGCCAGCCGCAAGGGCTAGGCTGCGATCGCTTTGTGAAGCTTGTGCTGTTAGTGCAATAATAATACCATTTTTATTCTCTTCCATTGCTCTAATTTGTCGAGTTGCTTCATAGCCGTCGAGCACAGGCATCCGAATATCCATCCAGGTCAAGTCAGGTTCCCATTCTTGCCATAATTTTACTGCCTCTTGGCCATTGGTAGCTTCCCGTATTTCCAAGCCTAATTGACTCAGTAATTTGATGATTAGCAATCGATTTTCTTGTCGATCGTCCACTACTAAAATACGCCGTTGTTTTTGACCAGGAGCTAGTCCTCTGACTATAAGATCGGTTTTATATGGGACAATATTAACTTTATGTATTGGGCAAACCGGGACGGTAAAGGTAAATGTACTACCTTGTCCGGGAGTACTATTCACAAAAATTTCTCCGCCCATAATTTCAATCAATTTGCGGCTAATTGTCAAACCTAACCCAGTACCATTTTTCGCCCTCTTTCCAGCCTGTGTCTGAACGAAGGCATCAAAAATGTTGTCAAGTTCTTGAGGGGAAATGCCTACTCCGGTATCTGTTACCTCAAATAGTAAACTGGTTTTAGGTGTTACGTTGGAGATTGTAGGATCTAAGTTGCTAATTTCAGGTGCTTCTAAGCCTCGAACTGTCAAGCTTGACTCCTCACTTCTGACGCGCAGTGTGATATATCCTAGATCGGTAAACTTCAGGGAATTACTCAGAAGATTGAGTAACACCTGACGCAATTTTTGGGAATCAGCAAGGATGAACTGCGGTAAATTTGGAGCAACGTCAAAATAAAGCTGAAGTTTTTTAGAGTTCACCCGTTCAGCTAACATATTTTGGAGGGAATGAAGCAAGGCAATTAAGTCAAATCCAGTTTCTTCCAAGGTAGAGTGTCCGGCTTCGATTTTGGAGAGATCTAAAATATCATTAATTAGACTCAGTAAATAATCTCCACTTCGACCAATAGTTTGTAAATCTTCCTTTAATTCTGGGGTAAGTGCGGGATTTCGAGCCATCACCTGAGTAAAACCTAAAATGGCATTTAAAGGAGTACGTAGTTCGTGACTCATATTTGCCAGAAAAGTGCTTTTTGCCAGATTTGCAGATTCTGCTGCTTCCATTGCTTGCCACAATTCAATTTCTCTGCGTTTGCGATCGCTGATATCTCGTACAATCTTTGATGCCCCAATAATCGCACCTTTTTTGTTCTTAATTAGAGAAATACTTACCGAAACATTGACTAACGTTCCGTCTTTGCGCTGCCGAACTGTTTCATAGTGAGGGATGCTTTTTTCCTGTCTAATTATTGTTAAAATCTGGGCTTCTTCGTCTACATAGTTTGGGGGAATTAGTTTTGTTATTGATTGCCCTACTATCTCTAGAGCTGTATAACCAAACATTCTTTCTGCTCCTGCATTCCAGCTTTCAATCACACCGTCTAATGACTTACCAATGATGGCATCTTCGGAAGATTCAACAATTGCTGCTAACTGAGAAATCGCTGCTTCGGTTTGTTGTCGCTCGGTAATATCAATCGCGACTCCTCCGACAAGTATTTGTCTTGATGTTTCAGGAAGTGGGAATTTATAAACTAAAAATTGACCCACAGTACCATCGGCACGAGGTGCTAATTCGATCGCTTCTAAGACTTGTTGGGTTTGGACAACCTTGTGGATATTATCAAGAATTTTATGGGCAAATTCTGATGAAAAAATCTCAAAAATTGACTTGCCAATAATATCAAGTGTTGGCAGTTTAAAGTTTTTTAAATAGGATTGACTAGCGTAGAGGATTACCCCATTTGTATCGCTAATCCAGGCAGCAGCCGGACTGTGATTCATAAATAATTGAAAGCGAGTTTCGCTTTGCTGGAGTGCTTCCTCAGCATATTTGCGTAAGCGAAGCTCGCCGTAGGCATCGCTAACATCCTTCATAAAACAGTGATGTCCTATAAACTGGTGTTGCTCGTCATAAATTGAAATCATCACTAATTGTTTATAGAATATAGACCCATCTTTGCGAATGCCTCTGGCTTCAACTTCTACTTTATCGTTTTGCTGCATTTGGTCATAAGCAGCAATCAGTTTATCCACATCATCAGGATGAACGGTTTGCTGCCACATCATCCCTAGCATCTCTTCCGGTTCATATCCTGCGGCATTAGCATAGGAGCGATTTACGGATAAATAACGTCCACTCTTATCCAATTTAGAAATGCCAGATATCGCATTTTCTAGAGAGATTGTCAATTCTTGAAGCTCAGCTTCTGCTTGCTTTCGCTCTGTAATATCGGTATGAGAGCCACTCATCCGAATGGCTTTACCTGCATCATCCCAAAGTGCTTGACCGCGATCTAAAATCCATTTGTAGTCCCCGTTTTTACAACGAATGCGATGCTCAGAAATGTAGAAGGGGGTTTTCTTGGTAAGGTGGTCTTGAACAGCCTGCACTACTTTTTCTCGATCTTCGGGATGTAATAGGTTAATCCGATCTTGGGGATACTTGCTATGTTCGCTATCTAGATAGCCTAGTATTTCTTTACATCGGGTAGAATAAAATATCTCGTTTGTTTGCATATTCCAATCCCAGATGCCATCGCTATTACCTCGGAGTGCTAGTTGCCAACGTTCTTCGCTCTCCCGTAAATTAGCTTCTATTTGTTGTCGCTCGACAATTTCCTTCTCTAATTGTTGATTTATTGTTCTGGCTCTGCGAGCATGATGCTCTGACTTTTGAGCTAAATAAACAGTTAGTGCTAATATCCAAACACCGCTCAATCCGCCAAATAAAATGACTTTGGGAAGAATAGAGTACTCATACGATAGCATTTTTGATGTTGAAAATATTTCGACTTCCCAGTTGATTTCGTGGGATTTCAGACTGAATTTTTCTGATGGCGATATTGGCGATCCATCACCACGTTGATAAATTAAATTTGTGCCTTCATGAATACGAATGCTATAGCCTGCTGGCAAGTGTAAAATGCGATCGAAGAGAGATTCGATTTGCAATATAATTTGAATGAAACCATTAAAATTGTTCTTAATAAATAAAGGAGTATAGATAGAAAAAATAGTTTCTCCTGGCTTGAGGGAAACAGCGGGAGTGATGATAATTTTACGGCGATCGCGCACACCATTGAGAGCTGCTAACTGTTTTGCCTCCTGACGCAGATATAAACTTTTTGCGGCTTCGTTTCCAGTTTTGGGGAGAATCCAACGCACTTGTAGAGATCGGTCAACCCAGGCGATCGTTTGATAGCCTTCAAAATCCCTGAGATAGCTAGCTGCATCGATTTCCCTTTCGGATTGAGAATTGCCCCAGTGAATCTGCCATCGCGTTGCCATGCGCTTTAATGCGTGAATCCGAGTTTCGAGTTCAGCAGTTAAATCGTGCTTAACCGCATTGGATTCTGCTAGAGTCATCTGCCGAATATAAAACTGTTCCTGCATTTCAGCTTGTTGCCACAGCCCTAAAACAGCGATCGAGGCAACGATCCCAAGCAACAGTGGTGTCCAATGTCGTCGATCGAGCCTTCGGGCAACCCATTGATACCAATGTTGCTGTTTCACATTACTACCTCTTAAATTGTTGCTAGCTGTAAATCTTAATTAACTAACTTTTGAACGGCATTATAGTTATTAATCTTAACTATAATAGCAAATTAGAAAAGACTCGATAAATTTTTAGTGCTGGCGATTGTCCTCTCTAGTTCAAAAGTGAATCTAATTGAGAAAAAATGAGACTATTTAAAACAGTAATTGACATCAAAAATTGACAGCCACAAGTGTTCTCTCTCTTTTAGCCTACTGTTCCCCTCTCAAATGTCACTTAGCATAATTATCTCAATTGTGACAGCCAGCCGCAGACATATTTTAATTCTTCAGACTGTAGGGGGATGTTTTATCTACTAAATCCGAAGATGCTTAGGAGCAAGGACTCTGATAGCGGAAACTATACATCTGCTACTCGCGCCACCTTAAAGAAAACTGCGCGAACCCATCTTGTGATGAGGGATATACTATGTATCAAAATTTGCCAATAAATCTGGGACTCTATCACTTACCATTCTCGCTCGCCCAAACTCAAACAGAGCAAGGTATTCAGACAGTAGAAGACGCAGCGCTGCTTTATTCTGGGCCGCAATTTTTTATTGCTTTGATCGCAGGAGTTGTGCTGGCTTGCGCCTTCCAATTGCTGCTGACAAATCTTTCTGTCGCCGCCGGTCTTTCCTACTGGGGAAATCAGTCAAGCGATTCTAACTCCGAAGGTGAAGGCAGTCCCGTCCGCCATATTGGATCGAAAGTGGGGACTTGGACGCTAATCACAGTCAGCGTTGCGCTCTTTTTTGCCTGCTTGCTGGCTGTAAAACTCAGTCTGATTCGTAGTGTGGGTTTAGGTGCAATTATCGGCTTAGTAGTCTGGGGAACTTACTTCTCCATGCTCGTGTGGGTAAGTTCCACAACCGTCGGCTCTTTAGTCGGTTCCGTTGTCAATACTGCGACTGCTGGCTTTCAAGCAATTGTTGGCACTGCCGCCGCCGCCTTGGGTGCTAAAGCTGCCAAGGATCAAGTCGTAAGCACAGCTAGAGCCGCCGCCGCCGCTGTTGGTCACGAACTAGGGAGCGCGATCGACCCCGTGACTATGCGGGAAACAGTCGAAGATTACATACAAAAACTTAAGCCACCAGAATTAGATTTCCAGGCGATTCGGGGGGAATTTGAAAAACTGCTCAATGACCCGCAACTAAAAGCGATCGCGGGTAGTGAAAATTTGCCTAACCTCGACCGTCAAACCCTTATAGACTTAGTTAGTTCCCGCACCGACTTATCAAAACGCGATGTTAATAAGATCGTAGACCAATTGCAAGATGCCTGGAAGCAAGTAGGGAAGCAAATGCCGGCCAGCGATGGCATTGGTCAATTAGTAGACTACTTCAAATCGGCAAAACCAGGGGAACTGCTCTCGGATAAACTTTCGAGCCAAATCGAAGGGGCGATCGGCAAAATCAGCCCCAACCAAGGTCAAAATTCCAGCATGATGTCCCAAGCCGGCACAATGGCGATTAATGCCTTGATGGGAGTAGTTTTGGGCCGTACAGACCTCTCGGATCTGGATGTGGAAAAAGTTGTCGGTCAACTTAAAGCAGCCAAGAACAAAGTAACCGACCAAGCAGGTAAAGTCAGTCATCAAGTCAAAGGCGAACCCGCTGAACCCTTCAGTCCCATTCGCGCTGATGTAGAAAACTACCTGCTCAACGCTTACTCCTGGCAGATGAACCCGCAAACCATAGATCGCGACTTTCGAGAAGCGCTCTATGACCCCACCGCCGATCCTAGAACAGTTCGTCAGGATTTAGAGAAACTCAAAAAGTCCTACTTCGAGGAACTGCTAGCTAGTAGAGGTGTCTTTACTCAAGCCAAAATTAAAGAAATCGCCAATCAGCTCGAAGACGTGCGGCTGAAAGTTTTGCATACAGTTAGGCTTGCTGAAGAGCGAGAAAAAGCTCAAGAGTTGCGCTTCCGCGTGGAAACTTACCTGAAGTTAACCCCCAAGGAGGAACTTACCCCCGAAGGTATTGGTCGCGATTTCAAGGCATTGTTGGAAGATCCAGACGCATCTTACGAACACTTGCGCGATCGCCTTTCTGTCTACGATCGCGATGCCTTAGTACGGCTACTCAGACACCGCGAAAACATCGGCTGGCACGAGATAGATCCGATCGTCAAGGAACTGGAAAGAGCGCGGGATGTCGCCTTAGCAGATGCTAAAGGTCTACAAGAAGCTGCCCAAGCTCGTCTCGATAATCAATGGCAAAGAGTACAGGAATATCTGCGTTCTACAGGTAAAGAAGAACTCAACCCTGAAGGCATCAAACGCGACTTGCAAAAGGTGCTGGATGACCCAGAATTAGGAATGTGGGCGCTTAGGTCTAGAGCTTCCCATTTTGACCGCGATACCTTGGTGAAACTGCTATCTCAGCGGCAAGACTTGACTGAAGATCAGGTCAATCAAGCGATCGATCAGGTCGAGTCAGCTTGGAGTAGCGCAATGCACGCGCCGAAAGCCATTGCTGATAAGGCTAAGGAACAGTACGACTCAACAACGAGCGCGATCGCCGATTACCTCCGCAACACTGGCAAGGAAGAACTCAATCCAGAAGGGATTAAGCGCGATTTGAGTAAAATGCTCGCAAATCCCAAAGAAGGAGCCTTAGCAGTACGCGATCGCATCTCTCACATGGATCGCGACACCCTGGTAAAACTACTTTCCCAGCGCCAAGATTTAAGCGAAGAGCAAGTCAATCAAGTCATCGACTCCGTACAAGAAACCATCAACTCCGCCATCAAAGCGCCCCGCCGCTTGGCGAAGCGAGTGCAAGCACAGGCGCGAGATTTCCAAGGTACTTTGCAAGATTACTTGCGGAACACTGGCAAGGACGAACTCAACCCCGAAGCCATCAAACGCGACTTGCAACTATTGTTGCATGACCCCAAAGTAGGGGCTCAGAGTTTGGGGGAACGACTCTCTCACTTTGACCGCTCTACCATCGTCGCCTTGCTCTCCCAACGCCAAGACATTTCCGAAGCAGAAGCCAATCGGATTGTCGATCAAATTTTGTCAGTGCGCGACCAATTCGTGCTGCAAATCCAGAAAATACAAGAGGGAGTTCAAGCCGCGATCGACACAGTTTTAGATAAAATTCGCGATTATCTCAACTCTTTAGATCGGCCAGAACTCAACTATGAGGGCATCAAACAGGATGTCCGCACCTTATTTGACGACCCACAGGCGGGATTTGACGCATTACGCGATCGCCTCGGCCAATTCAACCGCGATACCCTCGTAGCGATTATCAGTTCCCGCGAAGACATCTCCGAAGCCGATGCCAATCGCCTCGTAGACCAGATCGAACGAGTTCGCAACACTACCCTACAACGAGCCGAACGCTTACAACAACAAGCCCAACTCCAGTTAGAAAGCATCAAGCGGCAAGCTGAACACCAAGCCGAAGAAACCCGCAAAGCAGCCGAAGTTGCCTCCTGGTGGCTCTTTTTCACCGCCCTCGCTTCTGCGGTAGCATCAGCCGGTGCAGGGGCCTTAGCTGTCATCCGTTAACAATTGGACTTTAGCTAAATCAACTTGAAAAAGCCTCTCAGCCGAGAGGCTTTTTTTGTGTTGTATAACAGAAGGCTGAAGGCTAAACGCTAAACGCTAAGAAATTTAGTTATCGCAACCACCACAACGCTTAGGACACGAACGATCGCCGAAACCCTTTCTATTATTACATTTTCCTCCTGCCCCCTGCCTGCTGCCTCCTGCTATAGAGCCACCTCAAGGAGTTAGGGACTAGAGGCTAGGGGACTTCGGGGTGCAGTTCGACAAGCGTGCGACTGAGCGCTCACGGTCGAAGCCCTTGCTATCTGCTGGGATTGGGCGAGATCGCCGCCCCTGAGTAGTAAATCAGGTTTAAATAGTATGTTGGGTAGATACTAGGCTAGGTGTAAGGAAGTGAAACCCAACCCACTATCTACAACTCTAGTTGAGTAACACTAGCACTCGACCCAACGTAGAAATGTTACTACTTTATTTGGCTCTCCCTTGGCTGGAACCAGGCTAAATAATTTTTTGCTTCACACTTGATGCTGAGAAAACACAGATAATATAGCAGAAGGCTGAAAAATTTAGCGATCGAGAAGGGCTGAAGGAAAATGCCATAAAATTAATAATAGTTTCAGGGATTAAGAACGTCATCACCGTCTTGGCGGTTGCTATCAGTCATAGATCGTTGCTCACACATGACTTGCGAGCAGAGGAGCAACGGAGTACAGGAGAATAAAGCTTTGGGTGAAAAGAGTTGCTTAATAACTCATAATTCCCCACCTACCCACGCCAAAAGTTAACAACTAACCACCTTCTTCCCTCTTCCTCCTTCCTTCTTCCTTCTTCCTTCTTCTTTCCCATGAATCTTCGCAAAAAAACACTATTAATAATCGGCGCAGCCCTCCTCAGTTTAATTGTCGTTCTCTGGGCTACTGCATCAACTATCTTGCTGCATGACTTTAATAATTTAGAGGCTCAGTATGTCCGCCAGGATGTAGCGCGGGCTTTAGATGCTCTTGATGACGATCTATCCCACTTACAGGCAAGCGCTCAAGACTATGCCGAATGGGATGATACTTACGCCTACCTAAAATCACCTAACGATGAATATATCAAGTCCAACTTCGTAGATGCGACCTTTATCTATTTAAGACTTAACTTATTGCTAATTACCGACAACGAAGGTAACATAGTTTTTAGTAAAGGATTCGACCTAAAAACAGAAACTCAAATCCCTATTCCAGATAGCATCAAAAAATATCTAAGCGCCGACAGCCTTCTACTTAGTAACAACAAAAATTCAGCCGAGAACCCCACAATTCCCTCTGCTAAAACAGGTATTATTCTTCTCCCCGAAGGCCCCGTACTGATTGCCTCTAGGCCTATCCTTCCTAGCGAAGCCGTCGCACCACCACGCGGAACACTGATTGTAGGGCGCTACCTCAACGACACTGAAACGAGGCGTTTAGCTGAACTTACACAGTTATCTGTAGATTTTAAATTACCAACCTTAAGTTTTAAATTAGGGCGTGTCAATGCCGATATTGCGGCAGATCGCATTTACAAAATACCTGAAAATCTGCGGTCGAAAATCGAAAACCTCCAATCCGCAGACATACTCATCGAACCCCTAAGCGACAACTCAGTAGCCGGATATGCTCTAATTCGCGATATCTTCGGCGAATTGGCTTTGTTGCTACAAGTCAACGTACAGCGAGTAATCTACCAGCAGGGTCAAACTACCCTACGGTTATTTAACTCATCCCTATTATTGCTAGGTATAGTATTCAGCGTTTTAACCCTGCTGCTGCTAGAAAAATTAGTGCTATCTCGCCTATCAGACTTGAGCACTAGCGTCAGTAGCATTGCCGCAAACGGCGACCTCTCCATGCGCGTACTCATGCCGGGAAAAGATGAATTATCAAACCTAGCCGAGACAATTAACGGTATGTTAGAAGCCTTGCGTAATTCTCAATTTGAGCGCGTAGAAAGCGAAGACCGCTATCGCTTGATGGCAGAAAACTCTACCGACATGATTACCAGGCACGACCCCAAAGGGATTTTTCTCTATGTTTCTCCAGCCTGCCATGCTCTGCTCGGTTATGAACCGGAAGAACTGATCAAAGGTGTACCTAATGATTATTTTCACCCAGAAGACTTAGAAGCGATCGCCAAAGCTCATTCCACAGTTCTAGCACTCCCAGTAACTTACACCGTCAGCTACCGCATCCGTCGCAAAGACGGTCAGTATGTCTGGTTTGAAACCACCAGTCGCGCCATTCGCGAAGCGGAAACAGGGAAAATTCAAGAAATTATTGGTGTTTCTCGCGACATCACCGAACGCAAACAGAGAGAACAAGAATTGCGAGAGAGCGAAGCCTCGATTCGGGCATTGTATCAAGTAACTTCCGCTCCTTATACCGATCCAATTAATCGTGTCTCTACCTTCGATCAACGCCTCCAAAATTTACTAGCAATGGGGTGCGAACAATTTAACTTAGAATTTGGCATTTTATCTCATATTGAAGGCGATGACTATCGAGTAATTGCCGTTCAGTGTGCAGACAACTCCATTACTAAAGGGCAAATATTTGATTTAGAAAAAACCTTTTGCGTTGCTACGGCAATGGCACAAGAACCTCTATATTTTGAATCAATTAGGTTTTCAGGCTTGTCCTTCGCTTGCAGCGATCCTGCCTTTAATATTGAAGCTTATATGGGAACGCCGGTTATAGTATCAAGCTTAGTTTATGGCACCTTAAGCTTCTGGAGTCCTAACTCTCTGAACGAACCTTTTAAAGCAGTAGATAAAGAACTTTTAAAACTGATGGCCCAGTGGGTGGGTGGCGAACTAGAACGACAGCAAACGGCGGTAGATTTGGCGCAAGCCCGCGACCAAGCTCTCGCTGCTACTAGGGCGAAAAGTGAATTTTTGGCAACTATGAGCCACGAAATTCGCACTCCTATGAATGCAGTAATCGGCATGACTGGTTTACTTCTCGATACTTCGCTTACTAATGAGCAGCGAGATTTTGTAGAAACTATCCGCAGCAGCGGCGATGCTTTGCTAACGCTAATTAATGATATTTTAGATTTTTCCAAAATTGAATCTGGCAAACTTGATTTAGAGGAACATCCCTTCGATCTCCGAAACTGTATTGAAGAATCTATTGATTTGGTCAGTGCTAGAGCTGCGGAAAAAAATCTAGAATTAGCTTATTTAATTGAACCTTCTGTGCCGAGTACGGTAGTGGGAGATAGCACCAGATTGCGACAAGTTTTGGTAAATTTGCTCAGCAATGCAGTTAAATTTACTGCGACAGGAGAAGTGATAGTCTCAGTTATAGCTCGCAATATCCCTGCTTATAATATTAATAATTCGCTGTTGGCTAATGGTCAACAAGAACAATTAGAGCGGAGCAATGAACAATTAGGAATTATTAAACAGTATGAAATTATATTCGCTGTCAAAGATACTGGCATCGGCATTCCTCTGAACCGAATGGATCGGTTATTTAAATCTTTTAGCCAGTTGGATTCTTCTACAACACGCCATTATGGAGGTACAGGTTTAGGCTTGGCAATTAGCAAGCGCTTAGCAGAAATGATGGGCGGGAGAATGTGGGTAGAAAGTATGGGCGGGTCTGCCGGAACTCCACCGGAGGATTTTCGCGCTTCAATTTTTGATTGGAGATTTCAGGAAACTGCGGATAATTTCAAAGATTTTGAGGGTGAGAAATCCAATAATTTAAAATCTAAGTTATCTAATTCAAAATCTACAGGTTCTACGTTTTATTTCACTGTTAATGCTCTGTGCGACCCCAGTTATTTAACACTTAATTTGAACAATATTCAACCACAATTAGCTGGAAAGTGGCTGCTAATTGTGGATGACAATACTACTAACCGCCAAATTCTGACGTTGCAAGCTCAGTCGTGGGGAATGTTAGTCCGTGCTGGTTGCTCGGCTAGCGAGGCTTTAGATTGGCTATCTCAGAAAGAGCAGTTTGACGTGGCTATTTTGGATATGCAAATGCCGGAGATGGATGGATTGCGATTAGCGGCGCAAATTCGTCAACACCCAAATTGTCAAGATTTGCCTTTAATAATGCTGACTTCTATGGGCAGACAAGAGGCTGCGATCGGCAATGATTGCGAGATTGAATTTGCCGCGTTTTTGAATAAGCCAATCAAACAATCTCAGTTGTACAATGTTTTAATTAATCTATTTAGCGACCAACCTGTTGTAGATGGATGGGCGGGTAATAATGGGCAATGTTTGCCAGAAAATATACCTCTACTTGCGGAACAATATCCCCTACGGATTCTGTTAGCTGATGACCATTTGGTGAATCAAAAGGTGGCTTTACAAATTTTGCAGCGGATGGGTTATCGCGCTGATGTAGCGGGGAATGGTAAGGAAGTTTTAGAGGCTTTACGTCGCTTGCGTTATGATGTGGTGCTGATGGATGTGCAGATGCCAGAAATGGATGGCTTGGAAGCTTCGCGCCGGATCTGTGCAGAATGGCCTCCGGGTTTGAGGCCGCGAATTATTGCGATGACGGCGAATGCGATGCAGGGCGATCGCGAAGAGTGTTTGGAAGCTGGCATGGATGACTATGTAAGCAAGCCAATCCGCAGAGCACAACTTGTGGAAGCTTTATCCCAGTGTCAGCCTCGAATAGCGGTAGAGGGAAAAGATGGAGGAGCGGGGGAGCGGGGAAGAGGTAAATCCTCC
>NZ_CACA01000279.1:0-9729 GCF_000180455.1 Kamptonema sp. PCC 6506 | reverse complement strand
TGGGGAGATGGAAAGATGGGCAATTAGCAATTAGCAATTAGCAATTAGCAACCAACAACTAACAACCAACAACCAACAACCAACAACTAACAACTAACAACCAACAATTAACAAATACAAATTATGCTGCGTAAGTTAACAATTTTTTTAATGGCTGTGAGCTTATGTTTGACTACTATAGGCTGCGGTTCTTCTACTCCAACGCGCAATGCGAATCAGAACGTTAACGCTACTGCTTCGCCCAATGCTAATCGAAATGGTAATTCGGCGATCAATCGCTTAGCTCAGGGTCAATATCCTGTACAGCAAGCTACCTACAATGATGCCGATGGAGAATATACCTTAATGCTGCTCAATACGCCGCCAGGAAGTTCTTCTGTTTATCGGACAACAGATTTACAAATGGCCCGGCTAACTGATGAAGAAATTAGTGGTGGTAAGAAAAGTTATCTCAGTATAGAGGGCAATCAGCCGAGTTTGCACTTGACAGAAGACTTCAAAATTGAATACGTCCATAATGTCACTGAAACTGTGAGTAATCCTCAAACGGGTCAGACTGAAACTGTTGTAGTTAGGCAACAATCTAATTTCTGGGCCCCGTTTGCAGGAGCGCTAGCGGGTCAAGCTTTAGGTAGTTTGTTATTTACCCCGCGTTACTATGTTCCTCCCGTTTATCAGCCAGGGGGGATTATGACAGGATACGGCGGTTATGGTAGCACCTATCGCCAAGCTGTTCAAGGATATCAAACTCGCTACCAAGCGCCGCCTCCAGCGGTCAAAAACCGCCAAACTTTGCGGACAACTGGAGGGTTGCGATCGCCTTCAGTCAATAGACCAGTTACTCGGCCATCTTCGCCAGCTAGAACTCGTTCTACAGGTTCCGGTTACGGCGGTAGTAATTTACGGCGATCGCCTTCTGCACGTCCTAGCCAAAACAGGCGACAACCGAGTTTTGGTAGCGGTGGGCGATCGCGTCCCGTAGCTCCTTCACGGCGCGGTGGTTTCGGTAGTAGACGACGCTAAAGGATATGGGGCGATCGCACCGCGTGCCCCGGAATAACAGGGAGTTGGGAAAATCTAAGGCGTGTCAACTTTCCTCTGAAAGCGGCCAGGGGTTAAAACCCCTGGAGCTACTTAATAACTTAAGTCCTCTGAAGAGGACTAATTAGTTTTTTAAGTCTTCTTCTTAGCCTCTTCAGAGGACTCGATCTATGAGGCAGGGGTTTCAACCTCTGCCGGATTGGAGGTTTTCCCTTACCAGTATTTTTTATGAAAGCTAGTAATAAAAGTTACACGATCTAGCGATTATTACTAGGGTCAATGTTACTTAATCGCTCCTTAAATTGGATAATTTGACGGATAGCCAATTTTACCCTTATATTTTATAATAACCAAAGCCTACATTAACTTTTGTTACTATGTCTGCTGACTCATTCCAGCGTAGTCAAGATCAGGTTGAGACTCCTCTCTCTCCTGTGGCTCAACAGTGGCTCAAGAAATATGTCAAAGACATTGACTTTGACTCTAATTGTAAAATATCTTCTGCTCTAATTGATGACTCATTAGACATCAAAATTGAACAATTTTTCCCGTCTCCTGTGGCATCTTTAGCTATACAGTGGTCAAGAAAATACTTGAAAAATCTTCAGATTGCTTCCTCTGAAACTGTACCCCAAGCTGAAGAGAGCGACTTGAGAATAATTGGTTCAAAAAAATGGCGGGTGCAAACTGCTTCTATCTTACAGGAGTCGCTAATTTATGCTAGTATTGAGGCTATTACTCACACACAATTGTTGCTTTCAAAAGAAATTAAACGCCATCAGATCGATCCAAAACTGATCGATTATTTGCAAATTGCTATGGATTCTTGTGAGATTCATAGAAAGGTTTTAGAAGTTTATGGTAATGCAGAAGATCCCAGCTATATTGCTGTTACGGTGGGGCAAGAAACCGGTGCGATGCGTCAGAAATATACGGCAATTGACCCCCGCTTAATTGGCTTTGTGTCGATGCAGGTGTACTATACCACTCTGTTTTTACTCAAAGATATTTCTGCTGTCGAAAAAACTGTTTTAACTGCCTATTTCAAGGTGATAGATGACTACCTCTATATGCCTTTGTGCCGTTGTTATCAAGCCGCAGCTAAGCATAGTTATGATTCTCCCAGCTTACAAGCTGTACGGCAACTTTTAGGTCAAAGCACTGAAATAGCTGCTCGTATTTTTAGCCGCGTTTCCCAACTTAATCCTGACTATCATAGCTATAGCGGAGCGTTGAATTCAACCTTGGTGAAAACTGCGAGTATCCGGGATGTGGAGATGTTTCAAGTTTATTTATGGTTGTCTGTTTTAGAGGAAAATATTGCTGTTTTTTATCAGGAATTGTTTCCAGTTTGTGTGATGCTTTATCCAATCTTGGGGGTAAAATGGCATTTGGTTTGGCAAATGCTTAATTGTTTGGAGCAAGAAATTTACTTGCGATTGGAACCGCAGCAATTAGAGATGATTATGCCGTATTATCGGGCCATGTATGAGATATTTTCTCCGGCAGTTTTTGAGGATGATTCGGGCGGGGGATAGGGTACATTATCATTAGCTTGATTGTTTGTCAAGTATTTGGCATACTAATCGAGAAAGTTTTCAGGGGAAGTAATAGTTAACTGTTAACAAATATCGATATCTGGTTGCGATCGGGGCTGCATCGACATTATATTTAAGAATAATTTATAAATAATCAGCCGAAATTGTGGGAAAATGTGAACCTGAAGTTCGCGTAGTTAGTCTGTACTAGACAGTTGAACGCTCACACACACCTTTCCGAATGCGAAAATCTAAAACAGTCTTTTTGTCAAGTCTATTTTCAATTGGCTTAGCGATCAGTTTTCTGCTAACTCCGCAGTGGTTGTCTAATTTGTTTCCCGATCGCGCTGCGATCGCAGTCCCCCCGCAGGTGCAAACATCAGAATTTCGAGGCTTTTGGGTAGATGCTTTTAACCCTGGTTTCAAGACACCGCAAGAGGTGACAAAATTAATTGCGGATGCGAAACGGGCGAATGCGAATGCGATCGTTGCTCAAGTGCGCCGTCGCGGTGATGCTTTTTACGCTAGCAGCATTGAGCCGCGAGCCAAAGATCCTAATCTGGCGGCGGGTTTTGACCCTTTGCAAGATTTGATCGCCAAGGCGCACGCAGCAGGTTTGGAGGTTCACGCTTGGATGGTGACGCTTCCGGTAACGGGAAGCACTAGCAACGATCGCTCTCATGTGTGGCAAAAACATGGCCCCAATGCGCCTGGCCGCGATAATTGGGCAATGTTTACTTACGATGGCCAATCCCAAGGTTATCTCGATCCCGGCCATCCTGACGCGGTTGATTACACGGTTTCGGTTTATCTAGATTTGCTGAAACGCTACGACGTAGACGGCGTGCAACTGGATTATGTGCGCTACGGCGGGCCGGATTGGGGTTATAATCCGACTGCGATCGCGCGGTTTAATCAACAGATGAAACGCACGGGTAGGCCATCGCCAAGCGATCGCGTTTGGATGCAGTGGCGGCGAGATCAGGTGACGAATTTGGTGCGTAAGCTTTATGTGCAAAGCCTTGCGATTAAGCCGCAGGTGAAGATTTCGGCGGCGACGATCGCTTGGGGAAGTGGGCCGAAAAAAGATGAGGATTGGTATCAAACCCAGCCTTACAAAGAGGTTTTGCAGGATTGGCGGGGCTGGCTGGAAGAAGGTATTATTGATATCGCCATGCCGATGACTTACCAGCGCGAGTACAATGCTCGGCAGAAACAGGCTTATGATGATTGGATTGAGTTTGCCAAGAATCACCAGTACAATCGCTATACTGCGATCGGGCCAGGAAATTATCTGAACTACATTGAAGACGCTTTAGCTCAGATTCGCCGCGCTGGACAGCCTTCTGCAAAGGGGAATTACACGCATGGGATTGCTTTGTATTCCTATGCTAGCAGCAATGTCTACACTAATGGGGACTTGCGATCGAGCGGTGGAGGAAGCGTGCCCCGCCAGCCTTGGAAGTATGTATTGCAGAGCAATGATTGGTTCTACAATGCGCTTTCAAAGCCGAGTAAGTATGTGGATGTAGCGACGGGTAAGACTTATGAAACTCAGCCTGTTTGGGCAAATCCTGTGGCTGTTCCCGATTTTCCTTGGAAGTCGCATCCGACTACAGGCGCGATCGCGGGTACGTTGCGGATGTGTTCCCCAAGTTGCGATTCTGTAACCTTGACATTGCAACCGATTGATGGTGTAGGTCAGCGGCGCACGATTCGCACCGATGGTAAGGGATGGTTTGGTGCGATCGCGCTGACTCCCGGTACTTATCAGTTAAAGGTTGACGGTGGAAAATTGGAGCAGACTATTAATGTTAGTGCTGGTCAAGTAACCAATGTCAATTTTGATAACAGACAAAGTTATTAGGGGGACTTATACAAAATAAGGCCCGAAAACAGGGTAAAATCCAGTCACAGTAAGAGTTTAAGGTAAATTCATGCTTTTTCTTGCTGTGACTAGGTTTGAGCCTTCTAAAACCCTATCGAACTAAATCGCTTTGCCAGAGCAGAATAGAGCCTGATTTTAGCTCCAAATTTGTCTAAGTCCTGTTAAAACAATTGTTATCCAATAAAAACTCTGTACAATAAGGCTGTTGCGATCGCTTGCACCCTTTCTTACCTATTAATAGTAATAGTCTCTGCTGCTTTACTTTTACCCTGAAGCCTAGCCAGACGTTGCTCTCGCAGACCAGTTTCTACCATCGCAATTAATTCATCAAGCTGTAGAGTGAGTAAGTCGATTTGTTGGTTAACTTCGCGCCACCTAGCAACACTTCGCGCTCTGATCTGGGGGTCGGGTATTTGGGCTGGTTGATTCATGGCAGATTCCAGTTTTGTTTGGTTTCAGAAATGCTGGCTTCGATAGCACCGATTAATGCTTCAGCGTGCTGAATGGTTTGAGCCAATAAGTTCAGCATAGCATCAGGAGCGTTCGGCTGGTATTCAGCTATCCCTAGCGCCAAGGTATGCAGACGCGAATAAGGCATTCTCAGTCTCTCGACGCTACTTTGCATCTGCTCTAATTCTAGTAGGGTTGCCTCATTCTCCCCAAACTGTTCAAATATGGCAAACTCAGTAGCTTTGGCTTCATCAATCAGTTCTACTAACCGTCGCTGCAAGTAAAAGATAGTAGTTAAAGTTTGGTCTGGTAATTTGACCATTATGCCCCAGATATAGAGAAGACAAGATCTATATCATACCTAACAAAGCAGCAACTACCAGCGATAATCTACAAAAAGGTAGATAGAATGTTGTGGTTATTGGACTAAAGTAGAAAACATAAATAAACAGTAAAAACAATGACAAATACAACGACAAATACAATATTTGATAAAATCTTCCGCGATAGCAATGGTCAAATTGTTATAGCTCAGACACCAAACCTACCACTTATTGTATGGGGTGTAGCCACTTTACTGCAACTAATTGTAACCACAGGCAAAATTAATACAGGGCTAGACCTAATCGCTTTTGGCTCATTATTTACTTGGGCATGGGAAGAATTATTTCAAGGCGTTAATTATTTTCGGAGAGCGCTTGGTCTTGTGGTACTTATTGGTGCGATCGCTGTACGACTGATGGCTTAACTCAATAGTATCATGGGTTTTTGAGTCTTATAGCTCAACTCACCGAAAAGTATGAGAAAACTCCTAGCCATTAGTACAGGTATTATCAGCATTGTTAGTAGGGGTTGATTTAATGCGGAGGCGTATTGAAGTTGAAAACGGCACAATGGAATGTTTATACAGTCAGCTTTTTAGCCATCCCGATCTTATGTTTAATTAGGTGGATTTACTTAACTGTTAACAAAACTTTGGTGTTGGGTTTCACTTCTTTCCACCAAATCTACCATTGCGCGGTTAACCCATACTTTAGTTGATTTGTCAAGGGGCAAATTGCCAAACTTTTTTTCTAGAGATTAGCGATCTTGCCAAAAAAAATTAGGGATTAATTCTTCTTCCTAGATCGCGAAAATGTCATATCAATGTCACATCGGCTTATAAAACCCAAATTAAAGACGTGACAATGAAATTGTTAAAAATTAGTGTGTTTAAGCTAACATATTTAAACTTGATGAATTCACCTCTTAAATCATATTAAAATTGCTTTTAACTTTATTGGGCAATTAGTTACAATCATAAGCCTATGAGCCTTACATTTCTGAGCTTTCAGACATATACTGATTTACTAGGCTAGACGTGATTTGTGTCTATCAACTATTTTAAGCTTTGAGATTGAAATATTATTAAAGCTGGATTTATTGCCAAAAATACGGTTAACCAGTTAAGCAAAAAACAAATTAATAAGCACAAAAATTAAAGACTAAATCTCAGAAAAAAATCAAAACAACCCCGGAAAACTCAAACTCAAATCCCTAAAACAATTAAGTTGAAACAACTATTGACATTACTCTAATAATAAATGTATGATTTAAAAACAAACCATAATTCCCAAATTTAACAAAAATACAACCCTAGATTAAAACTCTTAAATCGTGCCTACCCGATATGAACAGACGATTAAGTCCTTTCGTAGTTGTGTTTTCAATGACAACTACGATCTCTGCGTCTAGCTTCGCCTACGCAGCCGATAAAGCATCTGCACAGCAGATCGCGCCAGCGGCCGACGGCACCGGTACTACCGTTACCCCGCAGGGAAATCGTTTGGATATTGACGGCGGGTCGCGATCGCGAGATGGAGCCAATCTTTTCCACAGTTTTGAGAGATTTGGGCTAGATTCAGGTCAAATTGCCAATTTTATTTCTCACCCCGAAATTCGCAACATCTTAGGTCGCATCGTCGGCGGCGATGCCTCCTACATTAACGGCTTAATCCAAATTACAGGCGGCAGTTCCAACTTATTTTTAATCAACCCCGCCGGGATTGTTTTCGGGCCGAATGCCAGCTTAAACGTCCCTGCCTCTTTCACGGCGACTACGGCTAGCGGAGTCGGCTTTGGTAATAATAACTGGCTTAATGCTATTGGTAATAATAATTGGGCTAGCTTAGTCGGAACTCCCAGGGAATTTAGGTTTGATAGTTTCAATCCCGGCAGTATTATCAACTCTGGTAACTTAACAGTTGGTGCAGGTGAAAATTTAACCTTACTTAGTGGCAGCGTCATCAATACTGGTACATTGGCCGCGCCGGGGGGTGACATTACGATCGCGGCCGTTACGGGACAAAACCTAGTCCGTATTTCCCAACAGGGACGCATTCTCAATTTAGAAATTACTCCCAGCTTGGGAAATAACGGTAATGACCCTGGGATTTCTCCCATGTCTTTACCGCAATTGCTAACTGGTGACAGTAGCAACCACGCTTCGGGACTGATTGTTAACGCCCAGGGACAAGTTGTATTAACGGGTTCTGGAACCATCCTCCCCAGCGAGGCGGGAACTGCGATCGCCTCTGGCAAGATTAATGTATCCGGCAATACAGGTGGCAGCGTCAATATTTTAGGTCAGCGAGTCGGAGTCATCAGTGGCAATATCAACGCCGCCGGCAGCTATGGCGGCGGTACGGTACTCGTGGGAGGCGACATTCAGGGCCGAGGCCCCGTTCCCAACGCTTTGCAAACCTTCGTCAGCAACGACTCAGTAATTGACACCAGCGCGATCGCGATCGGCAATGGCGGTAAAATCATCGTCTTTGGTCAAGAAGCAGCCTATATTGGCGGCACATTGAGGGCACGGGGAGGTACAGGTGGCGGTAACGGCGGGTTTATTGAAACTAGCGGATTGCGATCGCTAGCCATTACCAGCGCCCCCGATGTGGGATCGCCTGCCGGCATTGGCGGAGAATGGCTGATTGACCCCTACAATATCGATATCGTTCCAGGTCTTCTCCCTGTTGTTGGTCTCGGCTTACTTGCCCCCTTTGAATCCTTTCTCCCCAACGCTGAATTGCCAGTTGGCCTAATTACAACAGCACTATTATTAGGTGATGTTACCATCTCCACTGGAGCCGGAGGAGTACAACAGGGAGATATTAATTTAAACGCGCCACTGGTATTCAGTCCCCTACTAGGGTCAACCCTGACGCTTAACGCTCACAACGATATTAATATTAACCAACCGATTTATGGAGGGGGTAGCCTTCCTTTAAACCTAGTTCTCAACGCCAATAACGGAGATATTACAGCCGATGCAGGTCGAGTTATAGTTAATAGCTCAATCGCAACTTTAGGGGGAAATATCACGGCAATTGGTAGAGCCAATGTTCCTGGTCAGGCAGGTATTGAAATCACTCTCAGCGGCTCTGTAAATTCAGGGGGAGGTAAGATCGACCTCAATGGTGTCAGCGTTGGCGGTGCAGATCGAGGAGTGAGAAATCAAGGCTCGATAGTTTCAGCCGGCGGAGTAATTTCAATTACAGGAAGCAGCGAATTTTCCCAAGGAATTAGTATAGAATCTCCCATTGATTCAGGAGGAGGAAACATTATCCTGAATGGGACTGGTGTTAATCAAGCAGGCTTACAAATTATTAACTTGGGTTCTGTTAATTCAGGCGGAGGCGATATTACAATCGCTGGTACAAGTAGCGATCGAGAAGGTATAGTAGTTAATCAAACCCTCGGTTCTGGGGGTGGAAATATCACTCTAATTGGAAATAGTTTAACTGGTAATGATATTGTTATTGAAAATGTGGTTCATGCCGGTGCTGGCAACTTAACCTTGGCAGGGAATCAGATTGTGTTCTCAACAGGCACGCCTTTTCTGGCTGGCAATAATATCATATTTGAACCTTTTATTTCTGGCGACAATCTATCAGTTACGAACAGCCTGCCTACGACAGTACCATTTATTTCTACCCAAACTACCTTCGGTCGCAGTAATACTAACGGCACGGTTATTATCAACGGGAATCTAAGTTTCAGCGGAGAACTACTGGTGCAGTCTCCGGGAGGTACGATCGCCGCTGCTGGCAGTAATCTTACGGGTTCTGGTGCGGCGATTACCTTCCAAGGTTCCCAAGATATTACCACAGGCAACATTACAAATAGTGGCGGTACTGTCACAATCACCAGTATTAGTGGCAATATTAACACTAGCGCTGGGAATATTAATACTAATTCTGCCATTAGTAACGGCGGCGCGATCGCCCTGACTACTGCTAGCGGTAATATTATTACTAACGGTCTCTATTCTTACTCCAGCGCTATGGGAGGGAATGGGGGAAATATCACCATCCAAGTCACTACGGCAGGTGATATTAATACAAATGCTACCGCAGATTTGAATGTCACCTCAATTTCTGGTAATAGCGGTACGATCGCGCTTTCTGCGCCAGGGAATATTGCCGCAGGCAATTTAAATACTGCATCTGCTAATAATGTTGGTAATAGCGGTAATGGTGGTACAATCTCAATTGATGCTGGCGGCAAGATTTTAGCTGGCAATCTCAATACTAATTCTTCTGCGCTTAATAGTGCTGGCAATGCTGGCAATGTGACTCTGATTGCTCCCAATGCTAGTATTACTATTAATAATATAGATGCGAGTGCTAATGGGGCCGGCGGAACTTCTGGCTATGGTGGCGCGATCGCGGTTACGGCAACTGGTAATATTCTCAGCGGTAACTTGACATCTGCTAGTAGCAGTAGTAACGCAGGAAATATCACTCTTAATAGTACCAGCGGAACGATTGA
>NZ_CACA01000280.1:0-29366 GCF_000180455.1 Kamptonema sp. PCC 6506 | reverse complement strand
ATTAGGGTAAACTTTCCATCCATCTGTCACATAAAAATGGCATTTCCATTTATTAACAATCTCCCAGTGTTGTGAAGTGTTATTTTTTGGCGATCGCACTCTCAAATCATCATACCCCAATTCACCAACGCCTCTTTTGACAACCTTCCTTCAAAGGGGTGTTCAAAGTCGAAGGGTTCCCTGGGAACAGACTCAGCTTTTCTGTACATGGTGAGGGAGGGTGATGCAAGGCTTTTGACCTATTTTACCTGTTTTTCTTGCACCATACTCTCGCTCCGCGATCGCACCGCCCTCACGCCTCTAGCCAGCGCCCGTCATGCTCGGATTCGCCCCATATTTATTATGCAACCTCTGGGAGTTGAACCCAGCTCAGACGAATTATGAGTTCGTTGCCTCTCCGATCGGCCAAGGTTGCGATGGCGGAACGCCGCGCCGAAGGCATCGCGCACTTAGATTACTGGGGATTCGCTTAGGGATTAATCGGCTTTGGCAAATCCCAAATTAGTTCCTCTACCAGAGTGAACCAAAGCTAACTGCTCGTAGCGTTTGGCGTGTTCGATCAATTCAGCGGCTTCTGCCTCAGAGACATCTCGCCGTAGTTTGGCCGGCACTCCCACAACTAAGGACAAAGGCGGCACGTCTTTAGTTACAACTGAGCCCGCACCGACGATACTACCGGCCCCCACCCTCACGCCATCGAGTACGACTGCACCGATCCCAATCAGACTTCCCCGCTCAATATAAGCTGAGTGAATTACAGCTCGGTGTCCCACTGTTACAAAATCTTCTAAGATAGTGGGCTTACCTGGATCGCCGTGCAAAATTGCTCCGTCTTGAATATTAGTACAAGCTCCGATCGCAATCCGCTCCACATCTCCTCTGACAACGGCTCCGTACCAAATACTAGCCCCCGCTGCGACTTCTACCAAGCCAACGATCGCAGCATTGGGAGCGATAAAAGCTGCTAGGGAGAGATCGGGGACGGGCCAATAGGATGTTAGGATTGGGAGTGGCTGGTTAAGATTAGTCATAGCGATCGACATTAGCACAACAAAGAAAAAAGAATCAATTGAATCTATGAAACATCTTGGTCTTCCCTTAGAAGTAATATCTAAAGAAAAGCTTTCTACCAATCTAACGGCTAATCGGCACCCCATCCATAGATGGTTCAACTTCATAGCGGGTTTTTCTCCAGAATTTGTAAGCAATTGTATTCAAGAAGCCAACTTAAAAAGCAATGAAATAATTATCGATCCTTTTGCTGGGCTTTCAACTACTTTAGTACAAGCAAATCGGGAAGGAATCCAATCTATAGGTTTTGAAGTTCATCCATTTTTCTATGATATTTCTCTTGCAAAACTTTTCCCGCCAAAAGGGGAACAGCAAATAAATAACATTGAGAGTATATGTCAATCAGTCAGACCTTATTTTGGTGAACTAACAGAAATTTGGTCAAAAGATGCTTTAGCTTTTTTAAACAAACTTGTACCAGAAAAAGAGCTTAGATTTTTAGCATCAGCCTTGCTTCTTGAAAATGAAGTAAATATTACAGAACGCCATATTTATCGCCTTGTTTTATCTCGCGTTTTAGAGTTGGCATCTGGCTCTCAGACTGATGGTATTTACAAAGCTCCTACTACGCGAAAAAAATCGGTTTGTTATAACGAAAGTATTACAAAAATTTGCGCTGAAATTAGAGGGGATGTCGCTATTATTGGAGATCGCTATTTATCGAAATCTTCTTTACATTTAATGACTTCAGAATATATGCTTCCAGTCGATAAAGAAAGTTGTTCATTGTGCATTACATCTCCACCTTATTTGAATAATTTTGATTTTGCTGAAATGACTCGAATGGAACTTTATTTTTGGCGTTATGCAAGCTCATGGCGGGAAATAACAGAGAAAGTTAGGCGTAAATTTATTGTCAATACTACAACTGTACCTACTGATTTAAAACGCAACCAAAACAAGTTTGTTGAAAGTCTATCTCCAACTTTTTTAGCTTACCTCCAACCAGTTGTTAGCGAACTTAATCAACAAAAGCGTGTCCGACCTGGGAAAAAAGATTATGATTTGCTTGTTTACCCATACTTTGCTCAAATACAGTCGGTTTTCCGAGAAATAAGGCGAGTGCTAAAAATAGGAAGTTCTTTTCACTTGGTTGTCGCAGATGCCGCTCTTTATGGAGTTCATATCCAAACAGAAAAACTGCTGGCAGAGCTTATGCAAGAGAATGGATTTCAGATCGTAGGAATTGAAAATCTGAGAACAAGAGGAGAACGCTGGATACTTAAAAAGAGAGATGGAGCAAAAACTTCTCTTGGAGAGTTCCATATTCACGCTGTACGTACTGACAGAGAGCAAACAAGCCTACTAGGAAGTTATATCATGCAAGAAAATTTAGATTTAGAACTGGAAGAGTCAACAGATGAGGAATCGGTGGAACAGAAGCTCAAAACAGATACTCTCTATGGTCTTGCGAAAGAGGCTATGGAACATTATGTTCGAGTCTATATAGAACTTAGCCGTCAGAGCCACGCCTTAGCAAATATTAAACCAGAGCACGTTCAGAGCTTAGAGCAAAAAATTATTGTTCTTACAGGAATAAATAGTTCACTTGATGCTGCTTCTGCCACGGTCGAACAAGTTGTTCAAGAGTGGCAAAGAGTTCTAGCTATTCCCTTCGATGTGGAAGCTGCTCTTACAAAGGGCGTATACGAGCAAATGAGGGAAAGAGTTAGAGATTTGCTGAGTGAACTGGAGCAGGAAACACAGGGATTTACGGTATTTGAAGCCAGCTATATTAAAGCTTCGCCTTATATGCTCCCTCTTCTCCAACGCCTAGCAAAAATTTCCAGTAAGTCGGCATTAAAAAAACGAATTGGTAGTGTTTCAGATAATGCAATTTCCGAAAAAGCTTCTCAAAAGTTAGCTGATATTTTGAATCAACAAGTTTCATTACAGCCTGTGAACTGTTCAGAGCTTATACAGAGTATTGAGCCAACTTTGGAGGGGATTGTACGTGACTTGGTTGGTAGAATTTTGCTAGAAAGCGTTGTCGCAAGTGCTCTTGATGATGCCAAACTCTCCTATAAGCGTGAATCTGAGTACAGCCATATTGAAGGAGTCCTTTATAATATTCGGGCCGACTTTGTTATTCCTGATGATAAATATCCCAAAGCTTTTATAGAAGTCAGAAAGTCTTCTCCAAGGCACGCATCACTTTATGCAAAAGACAAAATGTTTTCAGCCATAAACTGGAAGGGAAAACATAAGGAGATGCTGGCGGTCTTAGTAATAGATGGGCCTTGGACATCTGAGACATTGAAAGTTATGGCGAAAGTATTTGATTATGTTGTTCCCCTTGCAAGGGTAGCTGATATAGCACAAGCCATTTCTGCATATATACAGGGTGACAAGTCTAAGCTTAAATGGCTCATAGATTTTGCTGTTAAACCAGCAGTGGTCGCAAACACAGAAACAACCTCACCAGACGAAGCAGATTGATAGATATTGCAATAGCCGACGTTTGGCTATCAGGTATAATAATAAAAGCAATTAGCACTATTGCAGAAAATATGCTGGGACGCACTCCATGATCAATCCTGCCTTGCAATACCCGATGTTTGGCCCGGAAATTCAGTGTCCTCACTGTCGCCAGACAATTCCGGCGCTAACGCTAACGGACACTTATTTGTGTCCCCGTCACGGCGCATTTGAGGCAGACCCGAAAACGGGTGAGCTAGTCCATCTCCAGTCAGGTCGTCACTGGCGGCAGTGGGAAAATGATTGGTATCGGCAGCACACACATCCTGACGGGATTCGCTTTGAAATTCACGAAGCTCTCGATCGCCTCTATACTCAAGGTTATCGGGCAACTCGCGTCATCATCGCCCAACGCTATCGTGACTTAATTAGCTCTTATCTGGAGCGTACCACTCCTTGGCGGGGACAACCAGAATCCCCTCGGCCGAGACTTTACGGTTTGCCTGTCGATTTTAGCCCTGACCCCTTAGAGGAACCTTGCTGGGAAGTAATTAATTTTGACTTGGAAAAAGAGCCAGGAGTACCGATTAGATATCCTTATTTTCGGTTGTTTGAATAAGATTAGAAAAGCGCTGTATAAGCATTCTTCCTTCTTCCTTCGGCTTTCTACTTAGCTCTGTATCTAAAATCTAAAATTTAAAATCGAATGCACCACGCCTCGATTCGTACTGCTAATATTCATTGCGCGATCGCTTTCTACGAACAACTGGGATTTACCGTCTGCGAACGCTTTACAACCGGTTACACGCTTGCTTGTTGGATGGAAGGCTTAAATGGGCGTATTGAACTGATCCAAATACCGGAACCCAAACCTGCACCGGATGCCTTTGGAGACGAGCATTACGTTGGCTACTACCACCTATCTTTTGATATCACAGATACGGCAACTGACCTTTCTAGCTGGCTAAAGTCGGTACAAGAGCGCTTTGAGTCAGCAGCACAGGCGCAACCCAAGGAATTCCAGCCTTTAAAAGTTCTCTTAGAACCGACTCAGCAAATGATTGGCACGAATGTTTATGAAGTAGCTTTTATTGCCGATACCGATGGATTACCTTTAGAATTTATCCGGCTGTTAACTGTTAACAGTTAACGGTTAGTTGTTACCAATTACCAATTACCAATTACCAATTACCAATTACCAATTAATAATGATTATCGCTCTCGCTCAGGATTTATAACCACTAATTTTCTTTGAACATGAGCTTGACTTTTAAGTTTTAATCTACTATGGTTCCTTTTTAAGAGACTAAATATGAATATATGTTCATAGTAGCTTTTTATCTAAACTTGGGAAAAATAATGAACAAACCAAAATTAAGTCATTCGGGCTGTTGTGGGAGTGACGACCACCAAGAACGCAGTCATGAGAATCATAATCATAACCATAATCACGACCACGACCACGACCACACTCATGGCGGTGGAGATTTCAACCTCAATCAAGAGTTGATACCTGTTGGGTTGGTGGTTATTTTGTTTATCATCGGTTTGATTTTTGAGGAAAAATTACACAATACGCCCTACAGTATTGGCGAATATCTAGTTTTTATCCCAGCCTATCTTTTAAGTGGCTGGAATGTATTGAATAGCGCCGGACGTAATATACTTCGAGGCAGATTATTTGATGAAAACTTTTTAATGACTGTAGCAACATTGGGCGCAATCGCAATTCACAAACTGCCTGAAGCCGTTGGAGTAATGTTGTTTTTCAAGGTAGGAGAATTATTCCAAGATTTTGCTATTGGTCGTTCTCGCAAATCCATCAAAGCACTATTAGAAATTCGACCCGACTATGCCAATCTCAAGCACAATGGCGATGTCAAAAAAGTTTCACCAGAAACAGTAGCCGTAGGGAATATTATTATTGCTAAGCCAGGAGAAAAGATTCCCTTAGACGGCGAGATTATAGAGGGAAATTCTCAAATTGATACATCAGCAATAACTGGAGAATCAGTACCTCGCAGCGTCAGAATTGGAGAAAAAGTCTTAGCGGGAACGATTAACCAGACAGGAGTTCTCACCGTCAAAGTTACTAAACTGTTTGGCGAGTCTTCAATATCCCGGATTTTGGAATTAGTAGAAAATGCCAGCAGTAAAAAAGCTGAGACTGAAAAATTCATCACCAAATTTGCTAAATTCTACACGCCGTTTGTGGTTTTTAGCTCATTAGCAGTTGCTTTAATTCCTCCTTTATTTATTGCAGGATCAACTGATACCGACCGATTTCTCTGGGTTTACCGCGCTCTTGTTTTATTAGTTATTTCCTGCCCTTGCGGACTTGTTATTAGCATTTCCCTGGGATATTTTGGGGGAATTGGAGGTGCTGCTAAGCAGGGTATTTTAGTCAAAGGCTCTACTTTTTTAGATACTCTCACTGAAGTCAAAACAGTTGTTTTTGACAAAACAGGAACTCTGACAAAAGGGGTCTTTAAAGTGGCTAAAGTTGTGCCTAAAAATGGTTTTGCTGAAGCAGAATTGATAGCAATAGCCGCAAAAATAGAATTTCAATCTAATCACCCTATAGCGAAATCTATTCTGGAAGCCTACGGTAAAAAAATAGATGCTTCTGAAGTTAAAGATTACGAAGAAATAGCAGGACACGGCATTCGAGCTAAGTTAGATAATCAGGTTGTGCTTGCGGGAAATGACCGTCTGCTGCATCGGGAAAACATTGCTCACGATGTCTGCAATCTCGAAGGAACAGTCGTTCATTTAGCAGTAGAAAATCGCTACGCTGGGTATATTTTGATTGGAGACGAGATTAAGGAAGATGCAGCACAAGCTATTTTTAACCTAAAGAAACTAGGTGTTGAGCAAATCGTGATGTTAACAGGAGATAATCAAGCCGTAGCCGAGAGTGTCGCTAAAAATCTGGGTTTAGATTCCTACTTAGCTGGTTTATTACCAGAAGGAAAAGTCGAGGCAATTGAAAAAATACTCACCCACTCTGGAAAAAAACGTAAAGTTGTATTTGTAGGAGATGGAATCAATGATGCACCTGTTATTGCTAGAGCAGATGTCGGTATAGCAATGGGAGGTTTAGGCTCAGATGCGGCGATAGAAACTGCCGATGTTGTGATTATGACAGATGCACCATCAAAGGTGGCTGAAGCGATAGAAATTGCCACAAAAACCCACAATATTGTCTGGCAAAATATCATTTTTGCTATGTTAATCAAAGGTATATTTATCGCTTTGGGAACTTTCGGGGTAGCAACCATGTGGGAAGCCGTTTTTGCCGATGTAGGCGTAGCTTTGGCGGCTATTTTCAATGCAACTAGAGTTTTAAAATAAGGAGTTTGCCAGCCCCCATTACCATCGAACATCTATTGGAGATAATTTTATGAAACACGCACGTTCAACGCCTTGGATTCATAAATGGTCGCGTCTAATTATGGCAGGAATCGCTACTGTAGGAGCTGCCATAACTGCTTACTTAACAGCGGTAAAGTTTAGCCAGGAAACAGCAGCTTGCCCAACTAGCGGCTGTGATGTAGTTCTTTCCAGCCCTTATGCAACAATTTTTGATTTGCCCCTTTCTTTGTTTGGTTTTTTGGGTTATGCAAGCATGATAGCTTTTGCTGTAGCTCCCTTATTAGTCAATGGATCGGAGCAGAAAAAACTTAGATTAAAATTAGACAATTGGACGGGGCTTTTGCTATTTGCAGGTGGGACAGCCATGATGATTTTCAGCGGCTACCTGATGTACCTCCTAGCTTTTGAAATTCAAGCTGATTGTATTTACTGTATTGCCTCTGCTCTCTTTTCGATTAGCCTATTTTTCCTATCAATAATTGGTCGGGATTGGGAGGACATTGGGCAGCTATTTTTGAGCGGAATTTTGGTAGGAATGGTGGTGCTAATTACTTCAGTTGGTCTTTATACCAGCGTGAGTAATCCCGGCACTGCTACTGCTGAAGGTTATGCAATTACAACCTCCTCTGGTGCTTCGGAAACTGCCCTAGTCAAGCATCTTCAGAAAGTAAAAGCGAAAATGTACGGTTCATTTACCTGCGAACACTGTCATAATCAGAAGGAACTATTTGGTAAGGAAGCTGCTGGTAAGTTAAATTATATCGAATGCAACTCCGAGAGCATAAAGGCTCGGCTCGATCTCTGCGAAGCTGCTAAAATTGAAGGTTTTCCTAGTTGGGAAATCAACGGCAAATTATACCGAGGAGAGAAATCTTTGCAGGAGTTAGCTGATTTGTCTGGATATCAAGGCGATCGCAACTTCCAGAATACAGGAAGCCACGAACATTAGCTTTTCAAGAAATGAAACATTGTCTGCTGAGGATCGACCCGGATTTGGTATTAACTGTTAACGAAGTTTATATCCTTCCATCCAAGTAATACATTGCTGCATCTGTTTACCCATAGTTTCTCTATCGGCATGATATCTGCGTCCATGTCCCGGCAAAACCCATTCAAAGGAATAATTAGCTAATTTTTGCATAGATTTCACCTGTTCGGGCCAGGAATACCAACAAACGCGGGGAAAGGCTAACAACTGCTTAAGTTCATCAGACCAGGCGAGATGATCGCCACTAAATAAATATTTGTTGTTGTAGAGTAAAACTGTGTGACCTTTCGTATGACCGGGAACAGGAATAATTAACAAATCAGTTGCTAATTGGTAGGGTTCGCCGCCAGATAGTTTAATTTCTACATCGCGAGTATCAGTGGTAATTTCGTCTGTATGGAGGATGCGATCGCAGCCAAAATGGTCGCGATACTTTTGATGATCTGCCACATCGTCTTGATGAGTCAGATACATATAGCGAATGTCGCCCATTGCTTCTATCTGCTTGACTAACGGCGGAGAGAAACGAGGAGAATCAACCAAAACATTGCCTTCGGGCCGGACAATTAAATAGCTGGCTGCGCCGTAGGATTTCTCGGAGTGATAGCCGCAATGATAAATATTCTCTGCTATTAGCAGAGGGAAACTATGCTGAATATCTTTGATATTTTTCGGTTTCTCAACAGTACCGATAGAACTGGTAGGGCAAGATAATAAGGCCTGAAGCGATCGCTCTTTTTCAACCTCATTAGCTGGCTGGTGGTAAACCGCAGACTGTTCTCCAGTTTGGTGAAATATTTCTGGTGCCATCCACCGACAGGTATCGCAGTCAATACAGGTAGTATCGACATAAAAATTACCATTGGTATTTTCGGGACGGCGCAAATTTAGATGAGCCATATTTAAAACCGATATACTACAAGGAATTAATTTGATTATATCCTAGAATATTAATAACTGTGTCAGTCTTAATTTATTTTATCACTTTATTCTAGCTCTTCAATTGTAGATTCTAAACTTGTTGGCGAAGTTCGCAGATTTTCGACTGTGCTTTTAATAAAACCTGCGATCGGAACCGCTACTAATAAACCAATTAATCCTCCGACTTTAGTTGCTATTAATAGCGAGATAAAAATCCAAACAGGGTTGAGTCCAGTAAAACCTCCTAAAAGGCGCGGAGCAATCCCATTTTCAATTACTTGGTCAAGTACTGTCGCCACAGCTAAAACCTTCATCCCTAGCCAAAAGTTGTTCAAAGCCATCAATAAACTAACGATGCTGATACTCAAGCCTGCGCCCAAGGGAATTAGGGTCATTATGCCTACTGCTAAGCCAAATAATAAGCCAAAAGGAACCTGCAAAATTAGAAAGGCTACTGTCATTGATAAACCCATAAAAGTTGCCAAAGTAGCCTGTCCAATGAAATAATTTTGAAAGTTACGGCGTAAAGACTCACGGATTTGACTGCCCAATTCAGGGGGAAACCACTGAAACAAACCATCCCATAAACGCTGACCGTGCAGTAGTAAGTAAAATGTCAGAACTACTGTGATCATTAAGTCTAAGAGACTCCCGGCTGCGCCTAATACAACAGTTAAAATTTGACCAATAATTGACTGTAGTTGAGTAGAAAAACGCTCGCTCAATTGCTTAGCAAAACCCCGGAGATCGATAGGAAGGTTGCGGTTTTTAGCCCAATTATGGAGAGTCTCAAACTGTTCAGCACCAGAATTTATCCAACTGGGTAGGCGGGTGACAAGCTCATTTAATTGACCGAGAATAATAGGAGCAAGGGTGACAGCCAATACCACTAATATTAGTAAAAACAGACATAATACTAATACAACTGCTTGCTGCCGCTTCACGCCGTAGCGTCGCAGGAAATGTACGGGATAATCTAGTAAAAAAGAGAGTACGGTTGCTGTTACAAAAACGGTGATCAAGGAGCGAAAATATTCAAAGACTAGGAGCAGTAACCACGAATTGAGTACCACTAGGGGAAATAATAATCCCCATATCCACGATCGCGGCAGTTGATTTACAGGTTTCATGTAAGTCAGGAGCAAGAATTCAGAATTAAGAATTTTAACTGCTAATCGGAAAAGCCTATTAACTAGAAGGCTAAGGTATTAGCAGCAGGGAAAACAGAATTGACAGTGTGATTTTTTGCTATTGTCATTAGATATTTAATTGTGTCCAACTGAAGCTTTTTCCTGAATTCTGGCTCCTGAATCGCGTTAAGTAGAAGGAAGAAGGAAGAAGGAAGAACGAAGAACGAAGAAGGTTTATACAGCCAACTTTTTAGCCATCAGTATCTTATGTTTAATTCAGTGGATTTACTTATCAAAACTTTTCAGTATGCCGTTCTAGTGCTAATTGAATTAAGCGGTCTACTAATTCGGCGAAGGAGATGCCCGAAGCTGCCCAAAGTTGAGGATACATACTGGTAGCTGTGAATCCGGGGAGGGTATTAATTTCATTAATTAGAACTTGGCCTGTAGATTCGACATAGAAGAAGTCTACTCGCGCTAAACCAGCACAGTCAAGGGCTAAAAATGCTTCGATCGCCATTGATTGAATTTGAGAGGCGATCGCATCGCTGACTTTTGCGGGAATAAATAGATCTGCTTGCCCATGTGCGTATTTAGTTTCGTAGTCATAGAAATCACTTTTATAAGTAATTTCCCCAACTATAGAGGCTTGAGGTCGATCGTTGCCTAAGACGGCGCATTCTAATTCTCTAGCAACTACTCCTGCTTCAACAATTATGCGGCGATCGTAACTAGCGGCGCTGTCGAGGGCGGTTTCAAGTTCTGGGCGCGATCGCACTTTAGAAATTCCTACTGAGGAACCTAAATTCGCTGGTTTCACAAAGCAGGGATAGCCTAAATTTTCTTCGATTTGGTCGCATAATTTGGGGAAAATGCAAGGATTAGACCAAACTTGCGATCGCGTGACAGCAGTATATTTAACTTGCGGTAAACCAGCTTGGGCAAATACCATTTTCATCGCAATTTTATCCATCCCCATTGCCGATCCCAAAACCCCAGAACCGACAAAAGGTACTTGCATTAATTTCAGCAACCCTTGTACAGTACCGTCTTCACCGTTTGGCCCATGTAAGACGGGGAACCAAACATCGACAATATCGGGCCTTGGGAATTGACCATAGGCAATTGGGGATTGAGGAGTGAGAATTAAATTTTCCCCTAAATTGGCGATCGCCTCTTCCCCCTCTAATTGTAGGGGTTTTCCGGTTTCTAAGACTTGTTGAGGCACTGTTCCTGCTAACCAGCGACCATCTTTTTGGATGTAAAAGGGTAGAACTTCGTATTTACTGGCATTTTGGTCGGAAGCGATCGCACGCGCGATCGCCCTTGCGGAACTAATTGAGACTTCGTGTTCCCCAGAACGCCCGCCAAATAACAGTCCTATCCGTAATTTCGTCATTTTTTATACTCCTACTAATATACTGAGTTAGCGCAGTTACCAAGGGAACAATAGCATATTAGCAGCGATTCATTAATTGAGTGTTCTCATCAGGAGGCGATCGCCAACTCCAAGCACATCAGCGGATGTACTGCAAACTGTAAATTGCACGAGATGCGATCGGCATATTCTATGTTGCCAGCGATCGACAATATAGAGAATTTCTAAAGATGCTAGAAACTCTTAAAAAAGTAATAGACAAATATCATACTCTTGGCATGGTTAAAGCTGACGAACTGCTGTTGCGTCCGACAGATGCACTTCGTCTTGCTGATGAGTTGGAACAGAGGGGGATTTTAATTCTAGGTGTAGATATTTGGTACTATAGCAATCCTAAATCATTTGTGAATTTCTTACTCCCTCCCCTTAGCAAGGGGAGGGTTGGGGTGGGGTAAAAAATTTACGATTCATTATAGGATTGCTATATATCGGCGATCGAATTGCTGAAGACCCAAGTTCATTAGATTTGAGTGAAATAACAAATGTAAAAGTTAGCGCCAAGCTTACTAGAGAATTTATTACCACTCACTTACCTGAAAAAACAGCATTTGTTTCATTTGTTCTAGAAGAAGATACAAGCGGGGAAACTGAGGGTTGAGATCGGATATAAGCAAACCTATTTGCCTTACCTTATTGTCGAACTTCCACAACATTTATCAACCCCCAATCATACTTATAAGCTGTTCGACATCTAAACTGCATTATCATGGCGGTATAATTTGTAGCAAGTTTCTCATATCGTGTAGCAATACGTCTCCATTGCTTGAGTCGGTTGATAGCACGTTCAACAATGTTGCGTTGACGGTAGATTTCACGGCTAAATAGACCGCGACGCAGTTCATTTGACAGTCGTGGGATGGTAAAACGGATACCTCGGCTCTGTGAAATAACTACGGATACGACGACCTGTGTAGCCTTTGTCCCCTACCACTCTTGAAGGACGGATACGGGGACGACCTCGCCCAGAACGTTTGACTGCTCCTTGTTCCATCAATTGTTCTAAAAATATTGACTTCATAAGTTGACCGGGAGTGAGAAGAAAAGTTATCGGTTTACCTTTACCCTCACAACGTATGTGTATTTTTGTGCTAAAGCCTCCGCGAGAACGACCTAGTTTCTCCTCTTCTTCGCCCCCTTTTTTCCACCTGCGGCGTGTTGGTGGGCACGAATTACAGTTCCATCAACGTAATGCACGTCAAGCGTCTAGGTTTCCTTGTTTGTCCGCATCGGCTTGTAGGTGTTCTAAGACTTGTTTCCAGATATCGGCTTTTTGCCACCGATAAAACCGTGTGGCTATACTTTCCCACTGTTCGGTACTTAAGTCTCCTCTATTCATGAACACACCTGCCTGCGATCGCCTATTTTTAGGATACAACGAGTTTGAAAACACGCCCTAGCCCTTAGCCCCTAGCAACAAGAATATTAATAAAACTTATCGGTGCTGCGGAAACTATGACTTCTCGGTAGATTGTTCTTAAAGATTTGTAAACTATTATCTATTATGGAGTCCTTTGCGCCTCTGATATTTTTTCAAGGAGTCCCATGAAGCAACTTGTGATTGCCGAGCGTTTCTGCCTCATTGCCCACATCGTCTCAATGGCTTTTGGACTGGCGGGGTTGTTGGTGGTGATACCCCGTCCCGAATTGATTATGAGCTTGCCACCTGCTGGACAAGTTCTGTTTCAGTGGGGGATGGCTGGGGGTGGAGTAGTCTACATCATCTTCGGTGCAGCAGCAGTTGCTCTCTATGCCTATCGAACATTAGGACTAGGGGCGACTTTGAGCTTTATGCTGCCCTCTGTGTTTTTATCGCTGGGGAGCGAGTTACTAGGAACGAGCACAGGTTTTCCCTTCGGCCACTACCACTACCTCAGTGGTTTGGGCTACAAGATTGCGGGGCTAGTCCCTTTCACAATTCCCCTGTCATGGTTTTATCTAGGATTAGTTTCCTACGCGATCGCCCGGGCGGGAGTAGCTGGTAGAGATGGCGAACTCAACTGGGTGCGCCAAATCGCAGCGATCGCCTTTGGTGCATTACTACTGACATCTTGGGATTTTGTCCTCGATCCAGCCATGAGCCAGACGATCGTACCTTTCTGGGAGTTTGAAGAGGTGGGAGCCTTCTTTGGGATGCCCTACCGCAACCTGGCAGGGTGGATGGGTACAGGAGTACTGTTTATGAGTGTGGCAGCATTTTTCTGGAGGAAAACACCCAATCTATTGCAGCGATCGCAATTAGGTTTGCCCCTAGTTGTTTATTTGATTAACTTCGCCTTCGGAGCAATTATTACCATCACCTCCCTAGATTCCCGGTTCTGGTTCCCAACATTACTAGCCGTATTTTTGGGTGTAGTTCCGGCTATAGCTTTGTCGTGGATGGCCAAGCCTCAAACTCAAGAAGCGGCTGAAACAATCTCATATCAGGATCAATTGGCTCTCAAGGCTGAAATTGCACCTCAGCCAGTGGGATTGCGAAAATAAATAGGAGCTAGGGGCTAGGGGCTAGGGGCTAGGGACTAGGGAAGAAGGGAATAGAATCAAGGTTTCCAGCAATCGCTCCTGTCCTAACTGTCAAGAAGGTTGCTATATCTTTTAGTCGGTTTTAGTCGTCTTTAGACGACTTGAGCTATTAGCCAGGGGTTGAAACCCCTGGCGGGTTCCAGTAGGATGATTCAATCTAGAGCGCAAACCCGGTTTCTTGAGGAAACTGGGTTCCCCTAGTCCTGGTAGAATATGAAACCACTACTTAAATTTCCAATCTAAATCTTTGATTCTTTCGCTCGCCCATTACCTATCCTCCCCTGATTTATCGATCGAAATTGCCAGTGTCGGACTGCTAGTGCTGCAATTACCAGCCGTAGCCATTCTCTTATCGCGGTTGATGAAAGGGCCCTCTCGCTATCCACCCTTGGAACCGCAGTCACCAACCCCAGATTTGGTAGGTACTTGTAGCGCGATCGTACCGACTTTAAACGAAGCCGATCGCATTTCACCTTGTCTAGCGGGATTAACTCACCAAAGTTACGAACTTCGGGAAGTAATAGTCGTTGATAGTTATTCCGAAGATGGAACGGGGGATTTAGTCAAAGCTACGGGACAAAATGACCCTCGGTTTCGCTTGATTAACGACGATCCCTTACCTTCTGGCTGGGTGGGCCGCCCTTGGGCCTTGCATACAGGTTTTTTGAACAGTTCCGATCGTAGCGAGTGGATTGTAGGGATAGATGCAGATACGCAACCCCATCCCGGTTTAATTGCCAGTTTGCTCAAGACAGCGGCTACTGAGGGTTACGATCTAATTTCCCTTTCGCCGCAGTTTATCCTTAAATATCCCGGAGAATTATGGCTGCAACCCGCCTTGTTGATGACTTTAGTTTATCGTTTTGGGCCGACGGGTACGGGGGCGGAATCAGCAGAACGAGTAATGGCAAATGGTCAGTGTTTTTTGTGTAAGCGATCGGTTTTAGCTCAATTAGGGGGCTATACAGCCGCAAAAGGTTCTTTTTGCGATGATGTCACCCTAGCTCGTTTTGCCGCATCTCTTGGGTTTAAAGTCGGGTTTTTGGACGGTGCGAAGGTTTTGAAGGTGCGGATGTATGAGGGAGCCCTTGAAACTTGGAAGGAGTGGGGGCGATCGCTTGACTTAAAAGATGCTTCTTCTCAGACTCAAATATGGGGGGATTTGTGGCTATTATTAGCAGTTCAAGGCTTACCGATACCAATTTTATTGAGCTATTTATTTTTGTCTCTACCTTTTTCTCTGTCTCCATCGCCTTCTCTATTTTTGTTAGGATTAAACCTATTTTTGCTTGCAATTAGGGTGGCTTTGTGCTTTGCGATCGCACCTTCTTATGACCGCACGCAAGCACAATCTAAGTGGATATTTTGGCTTTCTCCTCTCGCCGATCCCTTAGCCTTTTTACGAATTCTACTCTCTGCTATTAACAAGCCTACTCAATGGCGGGGTAGGAGTTATAACTAGGGGCTAGGGGCTAGGGGCTAGGGGCTAGGGGAAGAGAGGGGGAGCAGGGGAGCGGGGGAGCAGGGGAGCGAGGGAGGATGGGGAAGAGGGGGAGGATGGGGGAGGATGGGTAATTAGCCATTAGCCATTAGCCATTAGCGATTAGGACTTACGCAGGTTGTCGCAGAAACCGGGTTTTTAAGAGAATCTGTGGGTAAAAGCGAAGTATTTTCGTCAAAAAACCCGGTTTCTTTGGTTGGGTGCGTCAAGTCCTGGCTATAAGCGAGTGTCCTAACCGTCTTCACGGTTGCTATATTAATCAAAATAATGTCACTTCGAGTCGAGAAAATTGACCAGAAATGAGATCAATTCCCATAGTGACCGCCAACAACCTTACCCCGAAAAACAACATAATTGTAAATGTTGTAAAACAACATAATCGGAATTAGAAAGCCAATGAAGATAATCATAAAAACCAGAGCACTTGGGGAAGCTGCTGCTTGGTAAATCGTGATTTGAGTCGGGATAATATAGGGAAAAACGATCAATCCTAGTCCCAAGAAACTCATCAAGAAAATTAGGATAGTCCAGATAAAAGGTGTCCTTTCTTCCTTGCGCTCAATGCTTCTTAGCAATAGCCAAATTAACAGGACTCCCACCAGAGGAATGATAGCAAAGATATAAACCAACGGGGCATCAAATAACTTTGTCCTCGCACTTTCTGAAAAAACTGGAGTGACAATTGTAATCAAGATAGCTCCAATTAGCGTTGTAATTGCTGCAATTTTCGCCGTGCGATAGTGAGTAGTTTGTAGTTCCCCACCTGTTTTCATAATTAAATAGGTGGAACCAATCAAAACATAGCCTTGAATTAGCGTCAAAGCGACAACAATTGACCGCCAAGTTAACCAGTCCCAAGTTGTGCCGATAAAGTGTCCCGCTTGGTCAACTGCAATGCCTTCTAGCACCCCACCAAGGGCTAAACCTTGGGCGAAAGATGCTAGAAAACTACCCGCCCCAAAAGCATAATTCCAGAATAATTTCCGGTTAGAATGTTCGCGAAATTCAAAGGCAACTGCCCGAAAAATCAACCCGAACAACATCATCATAATGGGGATGTATAGGGCGTTTAAAATTGTGCCGTAAGCTAGGGGAAATGCACCAAAAAGTGCGCCTCCCATTAACACCAGCCAGGTTTCATTGGCATCCCAAACATTTCCCAGACTGGTCATTAAAATGCCCCGCCGTTCTTCGTCATCAGCAGTTAAGGACAAAATTCCTACGCCTAAGTCAAAACCATCTAGCATGACATAGAGCAATAGAAAAAGAGCTAAAATTACAAACCAAACTTGGGGAAGAAAATGCTCTAAAGCTGTCATAAAATCTCCTATTGCTGTGCTTCTGCCGGTCGGCTATCGGGAATGTGTTCGGCCGGTTCTATCTCAATTGCTGGTTCATCTTCTACTTCTAAACTTGGTACTGGTAAACTGAGATTCGGGCCTTGACGAATAATTCTGCTACCAAAATACAAGGTACAAATTAATAGAAAGCTGTAGACAGTAGCAAAGGTAATTAGGGAACCTAAAACATTACTGGCGGGAATAGCAGAAACAGCATCAGCCGTGCGAATTTGTCCGTAAACAGTCCAGGGTTGTCTACCTACGCAGCGCACTATCCAACCTGATTCTACAGCAATATATCCCAGGGGAGCGGCTAAAATCCAAGCTCGCATTAGCCAAGTTTGGTTAGCAATATTTTCAGCAGAAAGTTTGCCTCGAATCCACTGAATTACACTGAATGCCATTAATGCTGCAAAGTAGAAACCAATAGCAACCATGATGCGGAAAGAATAGTAGATTAAACCTACCATTCGGGGTCTATTTTCTGGTTTCCATTCTTTGAGACCAAGGACGGGTTCTGACAGTGTTGGTTTAAATTCTAGAACTAATCCTAATGTTTTAGGTATTGCTAGTTCCCAGTCATTTTTTTCTGCTTTTTCGTTCGGTAAAGCTAAGGCTAGCCAATCGGCAGATTTTCCTGCTGGAATTGTTTCCCATTGAGCCTCCATTGCTGCTAGTTTGGTAGGCTGATAGTGATAGACTTGTTCGGCGCTTAAATGGCCGATATAAATTTGCAAAGGGGCAACTGCGATCGCAGCGGCTACTACAATCTTTAATGAGTAAGAAAAGAAGGCTGAGTGTCGCTTATTTAAGATGTACCAGGCACTAATACCACCAATCACAAATAGCGATGTTTCCAATGTTGCAAAGAACATATGGAGAACGCTATTGAGCATAAATGGATTGAGGATGGCTTCAAAGTAATCGGAAACGATAAATTTGCCATTCACAAAGTCTCCACCTGCGGGACTTTGCAGCCAGGAATTAGCTACTAATATCCAGAAGGTTGAGAGGTTAGCACCGAAGGCTACCATGATGGTAGCGAAATAGTGAATGACAGGATTAACTCGCTCCCAACCAAATAACATGATGCCTAAAAAACCTGCTTCTAGCATGAATGCCATTGCAGCTTCAAAGCCTAAAATACTGCCGAAAAAGTCGCCCGCTGCTTCGGAAAAATGGAGCCCAATTTGTGCCAAATTGAAATTCCATTGGGATGCCGGAAGCTACGCCAATACCGAAGTTAAGGACGTAAAGTTTTGCCCAAAAGCGAGCGTGATGGTAGTAGTCAGGATTGCGGGTTTTTAGCCACATTCCCTCGACTATTACTAGATAAATTCCCATGCCTGTAGTCAATACTGGCCAGAGGATATGGAAGATCGCAGTCAGTGCAAATTGCATTCGCGATAGCGCGAGGGTATTAGAGAAAAAATCCATGTCTGACCTCGGTTAGTTAGTAAACCTTAAAAGATTGACTGTTCTGATTGTATATTAAACCTGTTACAAAAGCTATTCCCTAGATCCTTCGGCGGTTGAAACCGCTACTACACAAACGAAGTCCGCCTGCGCGGACTAAGAAATAAGGGGATGTTTAAGCGGAGTTTGGTATTAGTAATTAGCCATTATAAATTATCTAACTGTAACTTGGTAACTCAATTTAAAGGGCTGAAAATTAGCTCCAGCTTTGGCTTTGCCACTGAGTTCTAGTGCGTAAATTCCGGCTTTAGGGAATACGATTTTAGCTCCGGGAATGCCTTTGTATTGTTCGGCTGATATGGCTTCTAAGCTGGGCTGCATCAAGGGTTTTTCGCCTGCTTTATGGGGATGATTGTAGACGGCTAACTGGCAATTGCATTGTTCTAAGGGGATAATTTGACCGCCTTTACGAGTGAGGGCAAACCATACGCGAGACTGTTCTCCGGCGCGGGGATTATGATTTGGTTCGAGGTGAAATGTAGCTGCGACATCGCCAGAAACTTCGACTTCGTGCGCTAAAGCAAAATTAGACTTAAGTGTAAATATAGTTGATATTGCTACATTTACTAATAATCCTAAAAAAACTAGCAATCCTAAACTTTTACTTTTGTTTAATAGGGGAAACATAGAACCTCTCCAAAGATAAAAGTGTCCAAAATAGGTGCGATCTAACTAACAAAATCGAGAGCGCGATCGCGCCTAATAATGCCGTCAATAGCTTATTTTGCGCTGTCCATTCAAAGCCGCCGAGATAGTGGGAACCGATCGCGATCGCATGAACCGCACATAGCAGGAAAGCGGGCACGCTTAGCAGGTGAATTTGCCGCCACCGCCTGCCGAGGTAATTTTGGGCGCGATCGCAACTTGTAATCGCCGCAGGAGTCATCAATAGCAACGCCGTCACCCCCGCAGCCATACCTAACTGGTGCAATGGCAACATAAAAGATACAGCTTCAAAATTCCATCTCAGCGCGTGATCGATCGCGTGTAAACTATGAGCAATTGCCAGCACAAACGCTGCCACACCCAAGGCGCGGCGGTAACGCAAGGGTTGCGCCCACAACTTGCTGACAGGACGTGCGATCAGTGCTAGCATTAGGCATAGTAGCGATCCGTGAGCGGTGAAATCCACCATTTCATCGGTTCGCAACAGGGTTAAAATGCCGATCGCGATCGTTACCCAACCTCCCATCTGAAACAGTTGACTGCGCCTCGAAGCACTCAGTCTACCAGCAAAAATCCCCACCCCTAGCATAGTTGGCAGAGTTCCCAGTCCAAACGCTAGCATCGTCGCCGCACCCAAAACCACGCTACCAGTTTCAGCCGCCTTAATTTGCGCCACATACAGAAAACCGCAGGGAATCAAACCCCAAAGCAATCCCAAAGCTGCTGGCATCCACCAGCTTTTGTGCGCGGAAACCCCGATCATTGCCTCTTGTATGCGTTGATGCGACAGCGGATGCAGCATCGGCAGACGCGGCAGCAAGTTGGGTTTAATTTGCAGCAATCCGAACCAAATCAACATTAAACCTGTAAGAATTGCGATCGCGCGGCGCAATCCGCTACCGGTACCGGCCATTTGTCCGCTAGCAATTAACACCGAACCCACTCCCCCAATAGCACTACCTGCGATCGCATAGGCCACAATCCGGCCTAAATTTAGCAGCAGATGAAACCGCAGGGCAGCGCTTTTTTGGTTGGCGGTAGTTTGGGAGAGAGAGAATGCGATCGCCAAGGGGCCGCACATCCCCGCGCAGTGACCAAAACTGCCCAGAAATCCCAAGGTGCTAATTAACATTAGGTCTAGCATCTTGCTGTTCCTCAAAATGCCATATAAATTAAATCGATGCTAACTGATTTTGTGCAGCATTACTAATATCTAAGTGAAGAGTTGACTTTTGTCAAAAGACAAGACGTAAAACTTCTAGGACTTAGGAAGAAATCAGAAATCAGGCGCACAAGGAGGCACAGCCTTTACAGAAATCGTTTTTGTACTTCATTTACCAGCAAAAGTGCTGTAAAAGGCGATCTGAGATCAATTTTTAGGGGATGGCACTTGAGGTTTATAGAACTCAATTCCACAGCTTGCGGCTTTTTCTGCTAGGCGACGAATATAAATTCGACGCGCTTCTCTACCTTCTGCGTTCTCTCGATTAGCGATAATAAAACGTGCTAATTCTTCACGACTCAGATTGTCTAAATTCACTTTATCCATTGTCTTGTTCTCCCAAAAGATCGTCTTCGTTAAGGAAATCGCCATCGGGACAATTGTGCTATTCTAGCACAATAGAAATGAGATAATGTTCATTATTTTAAATAATTACAAAGATATGACATCATGGAAACGACTATAATCTACAAATCTTTTACCATCCGAGGATTTCGATAAGATATCTACAAACCGCACATTCCAGAGAATTTCTCCAGCTAGATAAGAATGACGAGCGTGAATAGTTTGAGAAACGGTCTCGTCAAGTCCAGTCATAGTCGCTACAATTTCAACTTCCTGGCTAAATAAATCCTCTGCTGTCAATCCATAGAGAGGACTATTCTCATCAATTTTGTGCATAATAGTCCAAGTTAATGCAAAAATAGGCGTTCGGCTGCGAACTAAATTTAAGTCGTAGAAACGGCGCATAAATTGTCCCTCAGCAGTAACTTCATCGCGAACTAGAGTGAGTCGCTGCTGAGCTTCTAAAATTTGATTATAGCGTTGATTTGCCGTGCGGTACATTAAAGTTAATACGCCATTTTGAGGAGCAATAACAGCAATACGGCTGAATAAAACTTTAGCCGTAGGTTTGGAAAACCTAGTAAAAGCTAAACCTGTCACCATCGCCACTCCTAGCAAACCAAAAAGCGCTTCCACAGCAACAATGATATTAGCATAGCTAGTGCGCGGATACATCGCCCCATAACCAATAGTAGCCATTGTTTGAACGCTAAAGAAAAAAGTATCTTTGAAAGAACCCGGTTGAGCGTTAGCAATGCAGTCTCCTCCCGCTAAGTAGGCTAAGGCAAATAGAGCATTACTGATTACATAAACTAAAGCAATTAGCCCAAAAAATCCGAACCAAGAAATTGCTTGTAACCAGTGATATAGATCGCCTAAACGTAAGGGAGATGTACCCATTCGCACAATATTTAAATTGAATTGTCCATTTTTGCCTACTAAACGCGCTTCCTGGTGGTGGCGATGTTTTTTCATTATGATTTGTTGGTTGTTGGTTGTTAGTTGATAGTTGATAGACACAATTAAACGTAGGGTGGGCGTTCGCCTCAAAAAGGCTGTAACTCATAGCAGAAGATGGTTGAGGCGAGCGCCCACCCTACAATCACCAATTCACCAATTACCAATTACTTAATTCGATTTTCCCGTTGACCAAACAAAACAAAGTGTTCAATTCCACTTTGATAAACTCCAGCCTTAACTGCCACTGCTACATCAGGATTATCTCGCAGATAACTAACTTCATTTACCAAGGTACTAGGCGATCTACCTTCAAATTGTCCTACCTTTGTAAAATGTTCATAACCACTACTAAATAACCCGCTGGCTACAGCTTCAGCTACTTTTGGATTCTGCTCTAAATAAAACTGCTCATCAAAAAAAGGACTTCCTTTCCTCCCTTCAAATTGCCCAAACAAAATAAAATGTTCGTAACCACTGCGGAACTTCTTTTCACTCAAAAATGTAGCCACGCCGGAATTTTGTTCGAGATAATAACTCTCATTATACAAATTTCTGGGATCTCTTCCTTGAAATTCTCCTCTTTTAATAAAGTGATCGAAACCACTACGAAAAACCCCATTACTAACTTGCTCTGCTACATCAGGATTGAGAGCTAAATAGAGCTGATTGTCAAATTTAGCACTAGGATTAAGACCTTCATATTGCCCAAATAGAGCAAAATGTTCAAACCCATTGCGGAAAGTTTTATTAGCAACAGCCGCCGCTACCTGTGGATATTGAGCTAAATAAAAACTCTCATCAAATAAAGCTAGCATTGCCATAGCACGATCGGCATTTAAAAAGCCATAACCGCTGGCAAAATCGAACCCTGGATCGGCCGCAGTTGTCCCCGGATCGTTCATATCTACAGCAGTCACTCTCATCGCTATTGCCACATCATTAGGAGTTGCCCAAGGTGCCACTTGTAGCATTAAAGCAGCTACCGCCGCTGCATTCGGAGCCGCCGCTGAAGTACCGAAGAAATTGGGTAATCCATCGGCCTCAAAAGAGCCATTTCCTTTGGGATCTGATAGTCCGTAAAATGTAGTATTTACTCCATCAGGAGCAACGATATCTGGTTTGAGTCTGACTTTAGCTTGCTCTAATCTCTTACCATTGATATCAAACAAAATTGGGATGCCGCCAACGCTCGAAAACTGTTCTAAAGTTGGGCCACCAATTAATTCATTAAATGCGGGCGTATCTTGATAATTAGTCGCCCCCACTGCAATCGCACCGACTGCATTTTTATGTCCATATAAAGTTGAACTATTAGTCGGGAATTCTAGATTAGTTGGCAAGCCCACAGGTGCATTAAAAACATACCTAATTTGCTGCGGATCGGGGCCACTCGCTCGGACAATGGCTATATTAAATTTGCTAGTTTCTTTACCCAAATTGGCAAAGGACACAAATTCAATTGGCCCGCTAGCTTTACCTGTATTGGGAGATACTTTGGTATTATCGATCGCACTACCACCGACTACGGCCGTACCATCGGCATTCAAGATATAAACATCTAAATCTGTTGCCGTTGTCGCTACTTCTCCTCCAACATAAAAAGGTTCATCCCACTGTAAGGTAAAAGCAATTCTTTTACCAGGATCGAGAGTAAAACCTTGTAAAAAATCAATGCCGGGGCCGGGGTCAAAATCGTGGGCTACGCCACCTTTAAAACTTGACACCGGAATGTTACCACCAAGGGTGGAAATATTATTTTCTGGTACAACTGCAACTGGCAATTGACCGGGATTAAAAACAATTCCTGAGTTGACAAAAGCGCTTTGATAACCATTGCGGTCATTGTTGCCAGTAGAAGTGAAATAAGTAATTCCCTTGCTGGTAACTTCATTTACTGCCTGGGCCGCATCTCCGTCTTGAAAAAAAGGCGATTCAAAGCCATTAACATTGTCTATAATAATGTTAGCACCAGCAGCGGCAAGGGAACGAATGGCATTACCAACGGAGCGATCTGTAAAAGATTTACCAGTAGCATCACTGGCTGTATGAAATAGTAACTTGGCACCGGGAGCGATATCGTGAATTAGTTGCATTAATGCTCGACCTTCATCAACTCCCGTCCCAACAGTTTCCGCTAAAACCTGTATGGGGGTAGTGCGACCAAAGGGATTAGTAGGGCCGGGAAGATCGCCGGAGTTGATATCATCTATTGCGTTTTTTGTATCTCTTTGATTAATATCATAGCTATCAGAAATTACCCCAATTGTAATTCCCGTTCCATCCACACCTTGCAACACGCGAGCGAAGTCAGCATACATCGATCTGTTAGCTTGATTTTCAACACTACCTGCACTATTAGGACTCACAGAAGCAATAGATTTTAGATTTTCTCCTGTTAGGGGATCGCTGTTTTGGTCTACTTTCGCGATCGCACCTGAAACCCCCCCAGCCGACAAGGGCTGAGTGCTACTATCGGCAAGCAACAATGAATCTAAGCTGCTAGACATAACCTCCGCGACTTGAGTAGCAGCAATATCGGGGTATAATCCCTGATAGAACTCTCTTTGGCTAGCAGTTTTGTTGGATAATTGGTTAAACTGGGAAATCAGCCAGGGCTGCTCGTCAGGGTTCAAGTACGGAGTGTGGGCATTAATCATACAAACTGAGTTAGCGATCGCATCACAATAACTTTGTTATACCTTAACCGCTTAACCGCTGATGGTGCGCGTTGACCATTACTTCGTAAGGTAGGCACTACCACAAATAATCTATTACTTACAGTCAAAATCTAAATTGTGATAGCGCCCAACCTAAAATTACCCGCACTCACCCCTCACGTAACCCCCCCTTTGGGCAAGTATATTTACCACCCAGAGGGCGGCGTTACAAACAATTATTTTCCCAAAAAATTCAATTTTTCAGAATCAATTTTGAGCCTTTTCGCTTCAAATAATCAGGGCATTTCACAAAAAAACCCAGTTAGGAGAATATCTTCATGGCCGGCCCAAGTGCAGATAACCTTGCTTATTTATTAGACGAATCGCCTAACAGTTTAACTCTAACTCCAGGCTTTTTAGCTCCTTACCCAAAAGGACTATTTGCCCTTGGTGGCAATGATTTTATCCTGGGTTCCTCCGATGGCGAAATAATCGACGGCGGCGACAATAACGATCGCCTGATCGGAGGTGGCGGTGCTGATACCCTAAATGGTGGTAGTGGTGACAACTTCCTCATCGGCAGTCGAGGTGATGATATTCTTACCGGTAACAGTGGTAAAGATATCCTCCGGGGAGGTCAAGGCGACGACTTACTCATCGGTTTTGAAGGCGACGATGTACTCGTTGGCGACAAAGGTAGAGACATATTAAAAGGTGGCGAAGGATCGGATTTATTTGTCCTCACAACAGAAACCGCCGCACAAAACCCCGAATCTGCCGATATCATCACTGACTTCAAACACTTTTTCTGGAAAAACTTAATCGGCTTAACTGATGGCTTAACTGTCGCTGACATCACCTTAGAATCAGCTTCCCTCAATCCCGGCAGCAATGATACTTTAATTCGGATTCGCGAGTCTGGAGCCATTTTAGGCTGGGTTACAGACGTATCCCCCGACTATCTCAACGGGCGTTTCGTGGCCGCAGATACTAAATTGGGAGATGAACTCGGAAGCGCAACTAATCTTGGTTCCCTGAGCGATAATCCTACCGTGAGCGGGTTTGTTGGTGATGCTGAACCAGATAATTTCTACCGTTTCACACTCCCTGTCACCAGCGACTTAAAGTTAAACGTTACAGGTTTAAGTGCAGATCTTGATGTAGCCCTAATTAAGGATATTAATAACAATAACGCCGTTGAACCACCGGATATTGTTCAAGTCTCGGAAAACTCAGATGCGAATGCAGAGGAAATTAATCTCAACGATTTATTACCAGGTACTTACTTCGTGCGAGTTTTTCGATTTGAGGAAGCGCAGACAAATTACACTATGAGTCTATCTGCAATCCCTAGTCCTCCCCCCCCACCAGGTAGCAGCGCGATCGCAGGTTACGATACTACTTTCGGCTATGGTTTGATTAACGCAGCAACCGCTGTTGCTCAAAGCATTGGCAAAGCACCTTTTCCTGATGTCCCCAATTTGGGAGGAGATGAATGGGGACGAGATGTAGTAAATGCTCCCGAAGTTTGGGTTCAGGGTTTCACTGGCGATGGCATTGTCGTCGCTGTTGTGGATAGCGGCGTTGACTACGATCATCCTGACTTAACTGGGAATATTTGGACTAATTCAGGGGAATTTGGCATTGATGCTAATGGTGTTGAAAAAGCTACCAACGGCCTTGATGATGATAGTAATGGCTTTGTTGACGATTTTCGAGGTTGGGATTTTGTCAACAGCGATAACAACCCGATGGATGAAAATAGTCACGGTACTCACGTAGCAGGAATTATTGCTGCTAAGAAAGACGGAGTGGGAATCACTGGAGTAGCTCCAACTGTGAAGATTATGCCCGTAAGAACTGTAGATAAAGATGGCGTAGGAAAAGTAAGTAATGGCATTGCTGGCATTCGCTATGCTGTCGATAATGGAGCCGATGTAATTAATCTCAGTTTTGGCGGAAATGACATGGAAGCTGAAAGGCTGGATGCCATTCGTTATGCTGAATCAAAGGGTGTAATTGTAGTTTCTGCGGCTGGAAATAGTAGTAATGGCCGGCCGAATCTTCCTGCTCGTTTGGCCGATGAAGTAGGTATTGCTGTGGGTTCAATAACGCGGGATCTGCAATTTTCTGAATTCTCTAACCGTGCTGGAGTTGTCGCGATCGATTATGTGATTGCGCCGGGAGGAAATGGAGGACGTTCGGATGTCGAAGATGTTTATTCAACAGTACCATTATCTTTGCCCGGTATTCCTTACCGCTACTTTTTCGGTACTTCTATGGCGGCTCCTCATGTTGCTGGTGTAGTAGCTTTGATCCGTCAAGCTAATCCCAATTTGACACCTAAAGAGATTGAGAAAATTGTTGTGGAAACTGCAAATCGTTCCGATCTATAGCAACCGCTTTCAGCGGTTAGGGGCTAGGGGCTAGGGGCTAGGGGCTAGGGAAGAAGAGGAAGAAGGGGAAGAAGGGGAAAACAGAGGCTACGATGCTCCGATGCTCCGATACTCAGGGAAGAAGAGGATCAACAAATCGGTCGCTGTCCCGGTTTCACTGCATGAATATACTCGCTACCTGAGATCGGCCATCCTCTTTTATAATAAGCTTCCTCTGGCTTGCCCCATCCCAACTGCAAGAGCATTTCTAAGAAATCTAACTTCTCCCACTTCCAGATAGCGGCCCATTCAGTCCGCTGCACGATCGCGTCTACATCCTCCGCCCCAATTTCCCGATAGTCCTTGCCACTGTTAATACTTAAATACAAGTCCATTTCAACTGTTACTCGCTGCCAGAATTCCAGTATCGAAGCTTTAGCCTGTTTTAATACCTTTAAATCAATAGGCAAAGCAATTAATTGATCGTCTACGGCGGGATAACACAGAGTATCGCCGTGAAGTGTTATTTCCCGCCAGACAATCCCAGAAACTTGATGTTCCTCCTGGTACCGATGAACAGCAGCTTTAAAATCTTGATAAGCAGTAAACTTTTGAACGCCATCAGATTTCAGAAAGCGGTCAATCACAGGGTTGCCTGTCGAAGGTGTCGCTGCCAGCTTGAGACGCTGCCCCTGTAAGCACGCTTGGCGCTCTGCCTCTAAAATTTTAATCAGTTCTGCCGTGCTGTAGACTTTGGACATCAGAAGCCCCTTATTTTTGCCAAACAGCCCTTCTGATTTTAGATTTTAGCCCAGATTTGGCACTCTCAACTGTCACAAGGATAGAAAAGCTAGAAACAGAGTCAAATTTTGAGTATAAATACTCTTTACCTTCGGGCTTTTACCTTCTCCTGTAAGTCTTTTCTACTTGAGGTGTTCGACGGTCAGAAAACCTTGAGGCGATCGCTAAAAAAGGCGTAGCGATCGACGTTACTCAGTCCCACCGACAATTTCACATTTTGTTAAATTTGTCAATACGTAAACCCTATTTCTTTCCCAATCCCCACTCACAATTTCGATAAAAAACTGGACGTGGTGAGATGGTACTCTCTAAAGAAATACTGTGTGTAAAAGTGGGAGTAATAAACAAATGAAAAAATTAGGTCGCCTGTTGGCAGTATTCACCTTGTTGGTAAGTTGCTGGGGATGGCTGGGACATCAGAATGTTCTGGCCGCAGATTTGAGCAATTTGGTCTTGCCTTCATCATCTTCCTTGGCCGCTGTCACACCGAGAACTAATCGGGCCGACGATAAGCTGGCCACAGAATATGGCAAAAAACTTGATTTGAACAACAGCGGTGTGCGAGATTTCCGGCAATATCCAGGGATGTTTCCGACTCTGGCGGCATTAATTATTAAGAATGCTCCTTACGAAAATGTTAAGGATGTGCTCGATATTTCAGGTCTAACTCAAGCTCAGAAAGACTTGCTGCAAGCTAACCTGGAGAACTTCACCGTTACTGATGTCGAATCAGTTTTCATTGAGGGTGACAACAGATTGAACAACGGACTTTACGACTAGACAAGTCATTAGTCCTATGTCTGGGAGCTGATGTCTGTCTTAAGTTCCCAAGGGGCGGGTTTATGAGATATTCGATCGGTATCGAAAAATCTCATAAACCCGCCCCGCCTATATAATTCCGATGCAACCGGATTTGATATGACGCATTCATTGCTGGAATGTCTAGTTTTTGCGGCACAAAGGTTACATCTGAAGGAAGAAGGAAGAAGAGGGAATGAGCAAGAAGGAACGAGGAATGAGGAGTATGGGGAACTAGGCGATAATATTTCAAACTTTACAATTGAAATTTTAGACAATTAGCCTCACCAAAGAGGTATGATAGAAGAGTTCCGAAAAGAATTACCTATATTGATGTGGCATAGTGCTGGGATTTGTCAGGTACAAAAGGCTTTGGATGATGCGATCGCTCAAGTTGAAATTCGGCGCGAACAATTGGCTACCCTTCCCCTTAGCTAAACTATACTGAATTTACAGTCGGGCAAAACTCTTAATTTTTCTCTACCCAACCCATATAACTGCGACTTACAAACTTGGGCAGAAAATTACAACTTACTCGCTCTCGGCGACTTAATTCTCATGAAGTGCTGCCTTCGGATTGAAAGTAGAGGCGGTCAGTATCATTTCAATTTATCCCCTCTCAGACCCAGACTGGTGCAGCCACACCAAGCGTGCGACTAGATAGTTGGAGCAAATTCCCTGGTATCAGAAATCCGTAAACTCCAAAACCTACAGAAAAAACTACAAGATTAGCGTGTCCCAGTGCCATCACTTTTTGGATTCCCATTTGGATCGGGTTCGTAGTTTGCAACGTTCAAAAAAACCGACAGCTCAGAATTTACTGCTGTGGCTCTGTTTGAGGTCTGTTTGCTAATTTCTGTACACGCGATCGCCATCCCTGGTGTACTTAGATGTACCCCAAGCGCCAATATTGCCATTGTTGTAAGCCTAAACCAAGTACCCATATTACCCAAAGCCCCATAAAAGTCACCACATTAAATACATTCCCCAATAACTTAATTATATCCGCCATGTCCGTATATTCACTGACATCCTTAATATTTTTAAAATTTTGTTTGAGTAGATTCTCAGATAGCTATTCAACTCAACGCTGATTTAGTCACTCCGAGTTATTAACAGAATTTTAGCTGATATAGTATTAAAAGATTCTTAAGACTTTCATAAATTTGACTTATCGTTGTTAGGGAACTACAACCTAAGCAGAAACTTATAGATTTCTGATTGACAGACTTGACATTTACTAAAAACTAAGCTATGTCATTTCTTGATTCTAGCAGAAGTTACGCCAAATAGTGTAAACCCCCCTAAAAAATTAGGGGGGAAATCTGTATTCAAAAATACATTATTTGATTGACACTCCCCTC
>NZ_CACA01000281.1:0-34383 GCF_000180455.1 Kamptonema sp. PCC 6506 | reverse complement strand
TAATGTTTGCAGATTTCTTTATTAAAAGACCGGTCTTTGCTAGCGTCTGCGCCTTAATTATCATTTTGGTAGGTGCAATTAGTATTCCGAGCCTGCCTATCGAGCGCTTCCCCGACATTAGCCCTACCCAAATTAACGTCAATGCTAACTATAGTGGGGCAAGTGCGGAAATTGTCGAAAACGCCGTTACTAACATCCTAGAAAGGCAAATCAACGGCGTTGAAGGACTCAAATATCTAACTTCCAGTAGTAGTAACGATGGTACCAGCACCATTACAGCTACCTTTGACCCGTCACGTAACAAAGACATCGCCGCCGTCGATGTTCAAAATCGAGTGGCAGTTGCTCAACCACAACTACCAGATGCCGTACAACGCACAGGAGTTAGAGTTACAAAACAATCTACCAGTCTGCTATTAGCCATCGGCTTATTTACAGAAAATAAAGAATACGACACCATATTTTTAAGCAACTACGCTGACCTCTATTTAGCTGATGCCTTAAAGAGAGTAAAAGGCGTTGGCGAGGTGCGAATTTTTGGGGAAAGACGCTATGCAATGCGCTTGTGGATCGATCCCAATAAATTAGCAGCGCGCGGTTTGACAATGCAAGATGTAACCCGGTCACTTAACGAACAAAACTTACAAGTTGGTGCTGGGAGAGTTGGTCAAGAACCGGCTCCACAGGGGCAAATGTATCAAATTGACTTGCGTGCGGAAAGTCGTCTGAAAGATCCAGCAGAATTTGAAGAAATTGTCTTAAAAACTGAGGCAAATGGAACCTTAGTTAAATTAAAAGATGTCGGAAGAGCAGAACTTGGAGCAGAAAATTACAACTCTTTTCTGCGATTTCGCGGCAATGATGCAGTAGGTTTAGGTATTTACCAACTGCCGGGAAGTAATGCTTTGAATGTTGCCCATGCAGTCAAAGCAGAAATGGAAAGACTCGCTGTTGGTTTCCCTCCCGGTTTGATACATAGAGTAGCGCTAGACACGACTTTATTCGTAGAAGAGTCGATGGCAGAAGTAGTCAAGACATTATTTGAAGCAGTCTTGCTAGTGGTGATAGTGATTTTTGTGTTCTTGCAAGACTGGCGCACAACTATTATTCCTACCATCACAATTCCAATTTCTTTGATTGGGACATTTGCCTTTATCAAAGTTTTCGGATTTACGATTAACAGCTTATCTCTGTTTGGTCTGACATTGGCGACGGGATTAGTAGTTGATGACGCGATTATTGTAGTAGAAAATATAGATCGTCTGATTCGCCAAGGTATGAATCCCCGCCAAGCGGCTTTCGAGTCAATGCGCGAGCTTTTTAGCGCTGTAATTGCAACTTCTTTAGTATTGATGGCAGTGTTCGTGCCAGTGGCATTTTTTCCCGGAACAACGGGAGCACTCTATAAACAATTTGCGCTGACAATTGCCTTTTCTGTACTGCTTTCTACATTTATTGCTATTACTCTCACGCCCTCCCTTGCAGCTATATTACTGCGGCCAGGGCAGAAGTTTAGCGGCCCTGTGGGTTGGTTTTTTGGTCGTGTTAATAGCGGTCTCGATTGGATGCAGCGGCAATATCGGCAATCCTTAATATTTCTAACAGGAATTAAAACTATTGTCGCCCTCGCATTCATAGCTTCTTTGGGAGTAACAGCTTGGCTTTATTTGTCAGTACCAACAGCGTTTATCCCGGAAGAAGACCAGGGCTATTTTATGACAATTATTCAAGGGCCCCAAGGTGTTTCGCTGCAATACACTCAGAAAGTAATGGATCAAGTAGAACAAGAAATCCTCAAACTTCCTGAAGTTGTCGGGACATTTTCAGTAGGTGGCTTTGGTTTTAGCGGCAGCACTTCTAACCAAGGCATTATATTTACTACGCTTAAAGCCTGGAAAGAACGTCAAGGAGAAGAGCAAACTGTACAAGCAATTATTGGCCAGTTACGCGGCAAGTTTTTAGCTATTCCAGAAGCTAGAGTTTTTCCTGTAAATCCGCCGGCAATTCAAGGATTAGGTCAATTTGGAGGCTTCCAATTCCAATTGCAAGACCGCAAAGGTAATAGCGGTTTAGATGCTCTAGTTCAGAGCATGGGTGGCATTTTAAAGCAGGCTAATCAAACACCGGGATTGCAAGCAGTATTTAGTACATTTGCGGCGAATACACCTCAATTAATTGTGGAAGTTGACCGCAATCGAGCTAAGGCTTTAGATATTCCCATTGATGATGTTTTCAGTACCTTACAAACGGCTTTGGGTTCCCAGTATGTGAATGATTTTAATCTCCAGCAGCGCAATTATCGGGTATATGTGCAGGCCGATAAACAGTTCCGTGCTAATCCTGAAGATATTGGCAAATTGTACGTCCGCTCAGGAAAAAATGAAATGATTTCTTTGAGCAATTTGGTGAAGCTAACTCCGGTGGTAGGAGCGCAAACTGTAAACCACTACAATTTATTTAGGTCAATTGAAATTAACGGCGGGCCGGCTCCGGGAGCGAGTTCTGGACAGGCTATCAAATCGATGGAAAAGGTGGCAGCTCAAGTTTTACCCGCAGGTTTTGGTTATGAATGGTCGGGGACTTCTTTAGAAGAAATTGAGTCGGGAGGTCAAGCACCGATTATTTTCGGTCTGGGGCTGATTTTTGTGTTCTTAGTTTTGGCGGCTCAGTATGAGAACTATGTCGATCCCTTCATTATTCTGCTTGCTGTTCCGTTGGCGATTTTAGGCGCTCTTTTAGCTCAGTCGTTGCGAGGTTTAGCGAATGATGTTTATTGCCAAATTGGTTTGGTGATGTTGATTGGATTGGCAAGTAAAAATGCGATCTTAATCGTGGAGTTTGCTAACCAGTTACGGGAGCGGGGATATCCAGTTGCTAAAGCAGCAGTTGAAGCTGCTCAAGAGCGTTTACGACCGATTTTGATGACTTCTTTATCATTTATTTTAGGTATTGCTCCCCTCGTTAACCCAGAAGGTGCGGGGGCTGCAAGTCGGCGATCGCTAGGGAATGCGGTCGCAGGGGGGATGATTGTTTCTACTTTCTTGAGTTTGTTTATTGTCCCGGTTTTGTATGTGGTGATTGTCTCGGCTCGCGATCGCTTTAAGAAGCGCGAACAGCCACAACATCCGCCAGACGGTAACATGAGTTTGGATGGAAAAACTGATTTACGAGAGGAGGAAAAACGGGATAAAGTGTCACCGTTTTAGGAAGGAGGAATCCAGTCTCGATCGCAGATGCAGTCGTCTTTACTATCCCAATCAAATACAGACTGGGAAACTTTTAGCACAATTTACATAGGAGCCCCATGAGCACGATCGCTACTAAGGATGGTACACAAATCTATTACAAAGACTGGGGTACAGGACAACCCGTTGTCTTCAGTCACGGCTGGCCGCTGAGTGCCGATGCTTGGGAATCGCAGATGTTTTTTCTCGCCTCGCACGGTTATCGCTGCATCGCTCACGATCGTCGGGGTCATGGGCGATCGAGTCAACCCTGGCACGGCAATGAGATGGACACCTACGCTGACGATCTGGCGGAACTCTTTGAGGCACTCGACCTTAAGGATGCGGTGACGATCGGACACTCTACTGGCGGTGGCGAAGTAGCGCGGTTTATCGGGCGACACGGAACATCACGGGTTGCCAAAGCAGTTCTCATGGGCGCAGTACCGCCGATCATGGTCAAGACGGAGGCGAATCCGGGTGGCCTGCCTATTGAGGTCTTTGACGGTTTTCGGGCCGCGTTTTTGGCTGACCGATCGCAGTTCTTCCTCGATGTGGCTAGCGGCCCGTTTTTCGGCTTCAATCGGCCCGGTGCCAAAGTCTCTCAAGGCCTGATCCAGTCCTGGTGGATGCAAGGCATGATGGCTGGTCATAAGAACGCTTATGACTGCATTAAGGCGTTTTCGGAAACAGATTTCACCGAGGATTTGAAGAAGTTCGACGTGCCAACGCTGATTATTCATGGCGATGACGATCAGATCGTACCGATTGGCGCTTCTGCCCTATTGTCTGCGAAGTTGGTCAAGAATTCGACTTTGAAGATATATCCGGGCGGGTCGCATAGTCTGGGTGACACGAGTAAAGACCAACTCAACGCCGACCTGCTGGAATTCCTCAAGTCCTGATGCAATGCGCGGATCTGAGAACTCACGAACAACACTTAATAACCATGAAAAAACTAGAAGGCAAAATCGCAGTCGTCACAGGTGCGTCTAAAGGTATTGGTGCAGCGATCGCTAAACATCTGGCAGCCGAAGGTGCAGCAGTTGTCGTTAACTATTCATCCAGCAAAGAAGGGGCCGATCGCGTGGTTGATGAGATTGTTAGCAATGGCGGTAAGGCGATCGCAGTCCAGGCAAATGTTGCCAAAAAAGCAGAGATCGAACATCTTTTTTCAGAAACGCAAAAAGCATTCGGCAAGCTAGATATCTTGGTCAACAATGCTGGTATTTATGAATTTTCCCCATTGGAAAGCATCACGGAAGAACACTTCTACAAGCAATTTGACCTCAATGTGCTGGGATTGATCCTCACCTCACAACAAGGGGTAAAGCTCTTCGGGCCAGAGGGCGGCAGCATTATCAATATTAGTTCAGTTGTCAGCACTCTCGCGCCCCCGAACGCCTCAGTTTATAGCGCTACCAAAGCGGCCGTTGATGCCATCACAAAGTCTCTCGCCAAAGAACTCGGTTCACGCCACATCCGCGTCAATTCCATTAATCCTGGGATGGTGGAAACGGAAGGTACGCAGACAGCGGGAATTGCTGAGAGCGAAGGTCGCAAACAAACTGAAGCGCAAACCCCCCTGGGTCGAATCGGACAGCCGCAGGACATTGCCCCTGCCGTCGTTGAGCAGAGAGTTTTGAAGTTGAAGTGTGAGAGTCATGTAATTCTCAAGACTAGATTAAAACCGCAACCAAACCTGCTACTTTCTATTAAAATTACTGCAAAAGCTCAATGGGGTGCTGTGATGAAAACTAAAATTTTTCCACCATTAGCATTACTATTTTACGCTTAATTAGGTACACCTACTTAATAATCCAGATGGCTCAGACAACCCCGCTGGGAGGGAAAAAAACCGCCGCGTTGAATTAATTATTAAAAATTAGGAAAATATAATTTAAGCTTTTACGCATTTAATTCGGATATTAATTAATGATTGCATAAGGCCCATTTCGCAATACCTCAGCTAATTCATCATTATTATCTCGCAAACCTTGGTAAAAAAAGAAGGTCTCACCTTTAATTCCACAAGCACGATTGTAAGCGATTGCCTGCAACAAATGCTCAGGACTAATTCGGTAAGACGTACCCCTACTTACCAACAAAATTCCCGGAGAAAAACACTCCAATTGCTCAGAATTAAATTGTAAAACTAATCGATCGATCAGTTGTTTATAACTATTAAAATCGCGCCGATATAATTGCGGGTGAATCATATCCACCAACTTTCTCTCAACCCAAGCTTTACTATCTTGCAAATATTCAATCAAACCCCAATCATAAGGACTTGGCGACATCGATACCAACAAATTTGGATTAATCGCTTTCACCTCCCGATACAGACGAGCTAAAAAATCAGTGATAATATCCGCACGCCACTGTAACCATTGCCCATTTTTAGCATTCTGCGGCGGATCGCGATCGCACATCTGGCGGTAAAGCTCAACAGTCTTACCATCGTACCCACCTTCACAGGGAAGTGCAAAGCGATCGTCACCTTGAACCCCATCCACCTCGTAATTCTTCGCCACTTCCAACACTAAACTCAGCAAAAAATCCTGCACTTCCCCATCTAACGCATTCATCCACTCAAAATTATTCTTCTTAAGCAAATTGCCATTACGATCGACCGCCTCCCATTCCGGTTTCTTCGCCAACAAATGGCCGCCATTAAGATTATAAGAACTTACAAATCCATATTCAAACCAAGGAATTACCTTAATTCCTACCCGTTTCGCCTCAACAATCATTTCCGCTAAAGGGTCGCGACCTTTGTAGCGCGAGTCAATCTCAACCCCAAATTCCTTCCTCATAATTTCAGAAGGATAAACCGTAAAACCCTTACTCCAAACCACAGGAAATATTACATTAAATCCCGTTCTTGCTAAAAAATCTACAGCCTCACTAATGCGTTGCTTAGAATTAAGAACCTTGCAATCAGTATTCGGTATCCAAACACCCCGGATTTCCATATAGAACCCATTTGAGATCTAAGAGTGAGGTCTAAGCTGTCAATTGCTTTACTTACATCCTGTTTCCCCAGACCTTAACAAAATAGAGAAATGCTGGTCTTGGTTAAAAAATCGCATTCGTAAACAATTGGCTCAGTTTGATTGTTTACGAGATGCGATCGAAGATGTTTTACGTTTTGTGTCCTAACCGACGAAAGCGGTTGCTATAACTCTGATTAACTTCCAGTTTCGACAGAATTATGAGGTTCGGGCGTAGTTTCTGACCCTGAAACTGTTTGTTCAGGTACTATTAAGGTTTCAGCAGGTGGTGCGATCGCCTTTGGCACAACAGGCGATTCCCTTGGAGTCTCAGCAGCAGTTTTTGGGGTGACTTCTTGCGGTTCAGGTACAAGCTTAGCCGCATCCTGGGATTCTCCAGGCGATCGCACTTCTGGTATCGGTGCTTTATCTATTATCTCTGGCAGCGTTGGTACGGGAGTAACAACAGGTTCTGGCGTTGGTTCCGGGGTTGGTTCCGGGGTTGGTTCTGGTTTAGGAACAACAGGTTCTGGCTTTGGTGCTGGTATTTTAGCTGTGTAATGGGGATCGACGATCCTACCAACATCAGCAGCAGTTAGTTCGCCTCGCACTAACTTAGAAAGGGTATCTTGACCTGAAGGTTCATAGGTAATTACCCTAACTGTATTATTAAAGGCGTTTTCAACCGGGTTTCCCTGTTCGTCTATAAATTCGACTTGCACCCAATTTTTGCCGGGTGTAAAGCCTTTAAGATAGATAGCTTGCCACTCATCTGTGAGGAAACTTTCGCCGTTGATTGTGACCCGAATCTTCCAGTCAACTATTTCATCTTGAGGATTTTCTTGGGCTACTAAATGTAGGGGAGCATTAGTCAAGTAGAAATCTAATCCAATTGGCTCTGCCCCATAGCTTCCTTGAGGTTGGCTATAAGTTAACAGAGGCAAAGCTCGATCTGGATTATTGTCTTGGGTTTTGGTGAACAGATGAAAAGTAGTTTGAGCGTAAGCGCCTTCATTTTTAAAGCTCTCACCCCAAGGACGGACGGCAAAGGCTCGTAGGGTGTGCGTTCCAGGTTCTAAATCGGAGAGAACTAATGGTTGGGCAATGTTGTAAATCTGTTTGTAAGGCTGGTTATCTAGAAAGACTTCCAGGTGGGGGCCCAAACCCAGGTCAGCATCTTTGAAAATAGGCAAGTCTTGAACTTGGAATCTGACTGTAACAGTATTATCCTTCAGAAATTCATCTGGCCTCGGACTCAATATCTTTACTTGAGGCTGGTAAATTTCGAGGGTCTGACGCAGTTGTTGAAAGGCTTCTGGGGGAGAAACCTCTGAAATTTTTTGAGCCTTGCTTGCCGCCCAAGTACGATTGGGGAGCGATTTGGGCAATTCTGAAATGCGATCGCTGCAACCAGCCAGACTCAATACTAAAACCGCTGCCGTCAAAGATGCCAGCAGCCTTCGCATAGCCATCCACCAACAATTGATGCCAAACACGCAGCCATTCTCCTAGAACCTGTGCATAAGGGAACTATAGCTGAAAAGGGTGAATAGGAAAGATAGTTCTGAATTGGTGAAGTGTTAAGTGTTGAGTTCAATAATCTTTTCATAATTCAAAACTGATAACTCATAACCTATAACTCTAAATAACCCTAACTTTATCCCCAGTCCCACTTCTGTCCGATTCCCGAACTTTTAGTTTTGTAAAGTTAATGGCATTACCCCTTGACTTTTTCAGTTCGCTGTGGAACTAGAATCTTTGAAGGATGAACTGTTTAGGTTTTTTTAATAATTGTTAACACACGCAATGCAGAAGATGTGGGAGTCTATAATTCATAATCAACTCCCTCGAACGAAGCGGTTGAACTGCCACTAGCAGAGAGAGGAGTATCAATTCTCGTTCCTTGTCTTATTGAGAGGAGAGTCTGCATGACAATTAGTCCTCCAGAGCGAGAGGCAAAGGTAAAAGTGACAGTCGATAACAACCCAGTACCTACTTCTTTCGAGAAGTGGTCTAAGCCGGGACATTTCGACCGCACCCTAGCCAAGGGACCCAAAACCACCACCTGGATTTGGAACCTGCACGCTAACGCTCACGACTTTGACAGTCATACCAGCGACTTAGAAGACGTTTCACGCAAAATTTTTAGCGCTCACTTCGGCCACTTAGCCGTGATCTTCGTCTGGTTAAGCGGAGCGTACTTTCATGGCGCAAAGTTTTCCAATTACGAAGCTTGGTTAACGAACCCTACAGGCATCAAGCCTAGCGCTCAAGTGGTTTGGCCAATTTTCGGTCAAGAAATTTTAAATGGGGATGTAGGCGGCGGCTTCCACGGGATTCAGATCACCTCTGGTCTGTTCCAACTGTGGCGAGCTAATGGTATCACAAACTCTTACCAGCTATACTGCACGGCCATCGGCGCTTTAGTCATGGCAGCCTTAATGCTGTTCGCAGGTTGGTTCCACTATCACGTTAGAGCTCCCAAACTGGAATGGTTCCAGAATGTGGAGTCGATGATGAACCACCACTTGGCAGGTTTACTTGGTTGTGGTTGCTTGGGTTATGCGGGTCAGCAGATCCACGTTTCCCTACCGATCAATGCTTGCATGGATGCGATCGACGCTGGTCAACCTCTGACCATCGGCGGGAAGACAATCGCTACAGTTGGGGACATTCCACTGCCGCATGAGTGGATTTTAAACCCCAGCTTGATGGCGGATCTTTACCCCAGCTTTGCTAAGGGTCTAACCCCATTTTTCACGCTGAACTGGGGAGCGTACAGTGACTTCCTGACTTTTAAAGGCGGTCTGAACCCAACTACCGGCGGTCTGTGGCTGAGCGATACAGCTCACCACCACTTAGCTCTGGCAGTGTTGTTCATCGTCGCAGGTCACTTCTATCGGACTAACTGGGGCATCGGCCACAGCTTTAAAGAAGTTCTAGAAGCTCACAAAGGCCCCTTTACTGGCGAAGGCCACAAAGGGATGTACGAAATCTTCACCCAGTCTTGGCACTGCCAACTGTCTTGGAACTTGGCTTGGATGGGCTCTTTGAGCATCCTCGTCGCCCAGCATATGTACTCGATGCCTCCGTATCCGTACATTGCTACTGACTACGCAACTCAGTTATCTATCTTCACCCACCATATGTGGATTGGCGGATTCCTGATTGTTGGGGCTGCGGCTCACGCGGCAATCTTCATGGTGCGGGACTACACTCCTACCCAGCACGTTAACAACCTGCTGGATCGCGTGATTCGTCACCGCGATGCGATTATTTCCCACCTGAACTGGGTTTGTATCTTCTTGGGCTTCCACAGCTTCGGTCTGTACGTACACAACGATACAATGCGGGCTTTCGGTCGTCCTCAAGATATGTTCTCGGATACTGGGATTCAATTGCAGCCAGTATTTGCTCAGTGGATACAACGTATTCACACCTTAGCTCCCGGCAATACTGCCCCTAATGCCCAAGAAATCGTTAGTCACGCTTTCGGTGGTGGGGTGGTAGCAGTGGGCGGCAAAGTAGCAATGATGCCGATCGCACTGGGTACGGCGGACTTCTTGATCCACCACATCCATGCTTTCACCATCCACGTTACTGTTCTGATCCTGCTTAAGGGCGTACTGTTCGCCCGTAGCTCTCGCTTGGTTCCCGACAAAGCCAACTTGGGCTTCCGGTTCCCTTGCGATGGCCCCGGTCGTGGCGGCACCTGTCAGGTGTCTGGCTGGGATCACGTCTTCCTGGGTCTGTTCTGGATGTACAACAGCTTGTCAGTGGTGCTTTTCCACTTTAGTTGGAAGATGCAGTCAGATGTTTGGGGAACTGTAGCGCCAGACGGTACAATTTCTCATATCACCGGCGGCAACTTCGCACAAGGTGCGATCACGATCAATGGCTGGCTGCGTGATTTCCTCTGGGCACAAGCAGCCCAGGTGATTCAGTCCTACGGTTCAGCGCTGTCTGCTTATGGCTTGCTGTTCTTGGGCGGTCACTTCGTCTTCGCCTTTAGTCTAATGTTCCTGTTCAGCGGTCGCGGCTACTGGCAAGAATTGATTGAGTCCATTGTTTGGGCTCATAATAAGCTAAAGGTAGCTCCGTCGATTCAGCCCCGCGCTCTGAGCATTACTCAGGGTCGCGCTGTGGGGGTAGCTCACTACCTCTTGGGAGGAATTGTCACTACGTGGGCGTTCTTCCTAGCCCGCATGTGTTCGGTAGGCTAAACTACCCCCTAGATTTTGGATTCTGGAATTTTGGATAGTTTGCAAAATCTAGAATCCAAAATCCGCACCCGAATCCATTCAACCTTCAGGATTCAGCATTAATCAAGGCTTATGGCAACAAAATTTCCAAAATTTAGCCAAGACCTTGCTCAAGATCCAACTACTCGTCGGATCTGGTACGGGATTGCGACAGCCCACGACTTTGAAAGCCATGACGGCATGACCGAGGAAAATCTTTACCAAAAGATTTTTGCCTCCCACTTCGGCCACCTAGCGATCATTTTCCTCTGGACTTCCGGCAACCTGTTCCACGTAGCGTGGCAAGGTAACTTTGAACAGTGGATTAAAGACCCTCTAAATGTCCGCCCCATCGCTCACGCGATTTGGGACCCGCAATTCGGTGCTCCGGCAGTAGATGCTTTCACCCAAGCAGGTGCTTCTAATCCGGTGAATATTGCTTACTCTGGGGTGTACCACTGGTGGTACACCCAAGGGATGCGGACAAACGCTGACTTGTATCAAGGAGCTATCTTCCTGCTGGTGCTGTCTGCTGTGTTGTTGTTTGCAGGTTGGCTGCACCTTCAACCCAAGTTCCGCCCCAGCTTGTCTTGGTTTAAGAATGCTGAATCTCGCCTCAACCACCACTTGGCTGGTTTGTTCGGTGTCAGCTCTTTGGCCTGGACGGGTCACTTGGTTCACGTCGCTATTCCTGAATCTCGCGGTCAGCACGTTGGCTGGGATAACTTCCTGTCTACGCTGCCTCACCCCGCTGGCTTGGCTCCGTTCTTTACGGGTAACTGGGGCGTTTACGCCGAAAACCCTGACACTGCGGGTCATGTCTTCGGTACTGCACAAGGTTCTGGAACTGCAATTCTGACTTTCTTGGGTGGTTTCCACCCTCAGACTGAATCGTTGTGGCTGACTGACATTGCTCACCACCACTTGGCGATCGCAGTTCTGTTCATTGTTGCTGGTCATATGTACCGGACGAACTTCGGTATCGGTCACAGCATCAAAGAAATGTGCGATTCCAAAGAGTTCTTTGGTAAGAAAGTTGAAGGCCCTTTCAATATGCCTCACCAAGGCATTTATGAGACCTACAACAACTCTCTGCACTTCCAGTTAGGCTGGCACTTGGCTGCTCTAGGGGTAATTACTTCCCTCGTGGCGCAGCATATGTACTCGCTACCTCCTTACGCTTTTATAGCTAGGGATTACACCACTCAGGCGGCGCTGTACACGCACCACCAGTACATCGCTGGATTCATCATGCTGGGCGCTTTTGCTCACGGTGCGATCTTCCTGGTGCGGGACTACGATCCCGAACAAAACAAAGGCAACGTGCTTTACCGCGTGTTGCAGCACAAAGAAGCGATTATCTCTCACTTGAGCTGGGTCTCGCTGTTCTTGGGCTTCCACACTCTCGGTCTGTACGTTCACAACGACGTAGTTGTTGCTTTTGGCACTCCTGAGAAGCAGATTTTGATTGAGCCAGTATTTGCTCAGTTCGTACAATCTGTTAACGGTAAGGCTCTGTATGGTATGGACGTGCTGTTGTCCAATCCAGATAGCATCGCTTCCACCGCATGGCCAAACTACGCTAATGTCTGGTTACCAGGCTGGCTAGAGGCAATCAATAGCGGTACCAACTCTCTGTTCTTGGCAATTGGCCCTGGCGATTTCTTGGTTCACCATGCGATCGCACTTGGCTTGCACACCACTACCTTGATCTTAGTCAAGGGCGCTCTGGACGCTCGCGGTTCTAAGCTGATGCCGGATAAGAAAGATTTCGGCTATGCTTTCCCTTGCGACGGCCCCGGTCGTGGCGGTACTTGCGACATCTCTGGATGGGATTCCTTCTATCTAGCGGCGTTCTGGATGCTGAATACGATCGCGTGGGTGACTTTCTACTTCCACTGGAAACACTTGGGCATCTGGCAAGGTAATGTGGCTCAGTTCAATGAGTCTTCTACCTACCTGATGGGCTGGTTCCGCGATTACCTCTGGCTGTATTCCTCTCAGTTGATCAACGGTTATAACCCGTTTGGAACGAATAACTTGTCTGTTTGGGCCTGGATGTTCTTATTCGGACACTTGGTTTGGGCAACTGGTTTCATGTTCTTGATCTCTTGGCGTGGTTATTGGCAAGAGTTGATCGAGACGATTGTTTGGGCTCACGAGCGTACTCCTTTGGCGAACTTGGTTCGCTGGAAGGACAAGCCAGTGGCTCTGTCAATTGTGCAAGCTCGCGTAGTTGGTTTAGCTCACTTTGCAGTTGGCTTTGTCTTCACTTACGCGGCCTTTGTAATTGCCTCGACGGCCGGGAAATTCGGGTAATTCTGAAGTCTGGTTTTGTAGGTAATTGAACAAATCCCCTGCCTTTCGGCGGGGGATTTTGTTTGGTTTGTTGGTGGAAAGTGGAAAATTGACAGAAACAGGACAGTCCTAAGAAAGTTAAGAAAATGGTAATTGAGGTAAAATTATTTAAGTTAGGTTCACGCTACAAAAATAAATTATTGTGCAATACGTTTTGATTATCCATCAAGTAGAAGATTACCCAGCATGGAAAACTATCTTCGATGGAGCAGCAAAGATTAGAAAGGATGCAGGAGAAGTAAGTTATCAACTATTAAAGTACGACGATGATGCAAATCATATTGTTCACTTTTCAAAATGGTTATCTTTAGAGCGTGCAAGAAAGTTTTTTGAATCGCCGGAATTGGTAGAAATTAGAAAAAAAGCTGGTGTCAAAGCACCTGAATTTATCTATCTAGAAGAACTAGAAAATGGGCTTCTATAAACCTAGTCAGTACGTAAATCGTGAGTATTTTTCTATGGCGAAGTTACCGCAGGAAACAATAGCAACTATTTTAAATTTACAGGCAAGGCTTTTGGCAGGAATTGATGAAGCTAAGGCGGCAGAATTTGCCATCTTTGAGCAATATGGGGAGACGGAGGCGACAGCTACAGTGTTGGAGCAATTGCAAAATGCTGCTGAACGGCTAAGAAATCCTTATTCTCGCTTCTACACACTGCTGCTGCGGATTTCTGAATCACAGCCATTGGCTTCTTCTGCTATGCTGAATTTATTAGCTCAAACGATTGAGCTAGCACAAGCTGACGCTGATGCAGTTGAAGCCACTATCCGCGAAGCGAAAATGGATTTTAACCTACCATGAGTGAAAAACCTAAACTCCCTGAACCAGAAATAATTGAAAAGACTGTGAGAAATCTCCGAGGTGTCTGTCAAAGACTTGATGCTCTTACCCTCAGTTTAGATGAACTGATTGCTATGGTGGAGGCTGATATTCGCAATAGTCCGATTAATGTTCACCGTCGGGAAAAGGCGAAACGGTTGGCGGATGCTGTTAAAGATTAAGATTAGGGCGATCGCATTCTCTCACTTCACCAAAAGCGCGATCGCCTATTCTTCAATAATCTCTACTAAATCTTCAATCATCACATCAAACGCCCGCGCTAGCTTGTGCAGGGCCGTAAAATCAACCATTGATATTTCTGAACGACGAGCGTAGCTGGTGATGGTACTGTAAATCACGCCCGATCGCTCAGCTACTTCTTTAAATGTCCAGCCTCTCTCAGCCGCTAACTCTCGCACTTTGACTCTGACTAAACCCATGCTTGACAAATAATGCAGTTGCGTTTTACAATAATTTTATCTGAAAAAGCGATCGCTCTCCGGCGTAGAAAACTAAAGGGCGATCGCCTGTAAAACCTAATAAGGACAGATAGTATCTGTCTAATGCACCTACCATGATAGCAGCATCTTTGTCAAAATCAAGCCCTCTGGCCTGCTCAAAAATTCTTCACAAATCGCCAGTTTTGCATCCGTTGGCGAGATTTGTCACTGAGGAAACGGTTGCTCTCCTATTCAACATCTCACTCGATGAGATTTATCGGATTGATTGTTACCGCCACGTTGTCTATGTTTATGCTAAGGGAATTAGTCGATTTGTTAGCTATGCGGATTTTCCGCCGCTAGTGGGGGTGACATTACCTGATACCAAAGATTTTTGGCGGTGGCGCAAACGGTGGAAAGGTAAAATTGCGCCGGAATTTTGGGTTAAATTTTATATTTACCAGTTTAAAAATGCTTCTTCAATCGAGGATTTGCAAGAGTGGGGGAGGTTAGTTGGGAAAATCAAATCGGAGTTTTCTCAAGAAATATTGCAGGATTTAAGAGATGTTTATGCCAGAGAAAAATCTGGATGGGAAAACTTTTGAGATTTGCGGCATTTCCTGACTTCGACTAAAGCGCGATCGGCAATGTTTAAGATAAACTATAGATAGCACAGATATATAAATTATGAACACAGCAACTATCACCTTAACAACTCCGCTAGAATTAAACATTGAATTGACAGATGAGCAATTTTTCCAACTCTGTCAAAACAACCGCGATTTACAATTTGAACGTACAGCCACAGGAGAATTGATTATTATGCCGCCAACCGGAAGTGACACGGGCAACCGTAATATTGATATAACTTACCAACTCCAAGGTTGGAGTCGCCAGAATAATCTAGGCAAAGCCTTTGATTCTTCGACAGGTTTCAAACTTCCTAATGGTGCAGAACGTTCTCCCGATGCTTCTTGGGTTAGCATTGAACGGTGGAATGCTTTAACTTCAGAACAACAAGGAAAATTTGCTCCTTTGTGTCCTGATTTTGTAGTCGAGTTGCGTTCTCCTAGTGATTCTTTAGAAAAATTGAGGAGTAAAATGAGAGAATATATAGAGAATGGTGCTAGATTGGGATGGTTGATAGATCGGCAAAATCGGCGAGTAGAAATTTATCGGCCTAATCAAGAAGTTGAGATGATATCATCGCCAACTCATCTCTCAGGTGAAGATGTATTACCAGGGTTTGTACTGGATTTACAATACATTTTGTAGTAAGTGCGATCGCACTTTAATTTTTACGAGTTTACGTCAATTTCGCTTTTAATTGGATCGGTTGCTGGCGGATGACGACCTACAACTTTGTCAGCAGCGCGGATATTTAGCACCCGTTCCCGGTTTAAAAATAATGTACTGACTGTAACTCTTCCTATAGGTGTCAAACCAATAATTAATAGTCTGTCAGCAGACCAAATAAAATGTTCGTTCCAAATATTTTGGCGCGGATTAAATAGAGAAACTTCTGCTCCTGATTCCACATCTATAGCTGTGACTTTATCCGATTTTTTTCGGTTACAATGAAAGCAAGCTAAAGCTAAATTATCCAGGTTATCAGCGCCACCTTGAACTATTGGGATGATATGCTCTACTGTGAAGCGAACATATTGCCATTTTTCAGAAGCATGACAATACTCGCACAGATAATTAGCTCGTTGACGTACTTGTTCTTGGATAGATTCACTGAGTTTGCGGCGAGAAGACAATTCTACAACTCCTGCTGACTTTGGGTAAGAAAAAGATTGCGAATAGTGCGGTTGACAAAACTGAGGTAATCATCTATTTCTTCATAGGAATCAAGTTCTTTTTCTTCGGCGGTAGTTAGGGCAGAGTTTTGCTGTTTAAAGAGCAATTCTTCTATTTTATCTTGGACTGTGCTAGTAGCTCGAAAAACGGGTATTCCTTCTTCTAACTCAATCCTAACTGCACCTTCTATCGGTAGAGATGATGGTAAGTTGTCAAGTTTTGGTAAGATATTAATGGTCATAGGAAATAGGAGAAAATACTTTCTAGGTTTATTGTAACTCTAAGTGCGATCGCACTTTACTTTTTACTCTTCATGCGATCGCATCAATCGAATTCTGTTGATCGAGTGTTGTCGGGTATTGGCGCATTGGTGGGGGTGGGTTGAGTGTACCATGCTTGATAAAAGTCTGGGTAAGTCATATTTTGGGCGCAGTTCCAGATGACTTTGTAGCAGTTTTCATAGCGATTAAAATCATTTTCGTATAGTTCGGAAGTTAGGCAATTTTTCAATCCTGAGACTGCGGTGGCGAAGTGTTGACCTTTCATAATTTCCACTAAGTTATATGCCGCTTGTCCCGGAATATGTTCATCATCTGAAGTTAGGATTAAATCGACTAAAGCGGAGATCAGCACTGGATTATCTTTGTCTATTGCCACTAAGCTTTCTGCTGCTTGCATCCGCGTAAACTCATCACCAGAATTGCGGATTAACTCAACTATAGCGGCGATCGCAACAGGGCTATCTTTGGCTATTTTCCCTAAGCTAGCTACCGATATTCTTCGAGTAAATTCATCACATGAATTGCGGATTAAATCGACTAATGTGGATATCACTTCAGGGTTATTTTTGCCTATTTCCCCCAAGCTATATGATGGTAGCCATCGGGTAAATTCAGGTGAGGAATTACGGATTAAATCGACTAAAGCTGCGGCCGGAACTGGGTTATCTTTGTCTATTTTTCCTAAGCTTTCTGCCGCCGCCCATCGGGTACTTTCATTGCCTGAAGTACGGATTAATTCAACTAAAGCTGCGACTGCAAGTGGGTTATCTTTGCCTATTTCCTCTAAGCTTTCTACCGCTCTTTTCCCTATACATCTATCACCTGAATTTCGTATTAAATCGACTAAAGCGGAGATTACAAGTGGGTTGTCTTTGTCTATTTTTCCTAAGCTATATGCTGCTATGTACCGGGTAATTTCATTACCTGAAGTGCTGATTAAGTGAACTAAAGTGGAGATCGCAAGTGGGTTATCTTTGCCTATTTTCCCTAAACTTTGAAGCGCTGGCCACCCGATAAATTCATCATCTGAAGTGCGGATTAAGTGAACTAAAGCGGAGATCGCTTCTACGCTATCTTTACCTATTTTTCCTAAGCTATATACCGCTTCCCTCTGGGTATCTTTATAACTTGAAGTGCGGATTAACTCAACTAAAGCGGCGATCGCTTCAGGGCTATCTTTACCTATTTTTCCTAAGCTTTCTGCGGCTCGCATCCGGGTATATTGATTACCTGAAGCGCCAATTAACTCAACTAGAGCGGCGATCGCCACTGGGTTATCTTTGCCTATTTCCCCTAAACTTTGAAGCGATCGCCTCCGGGTAATTTCATTACCTGAAGTGCGGATTAACTCAGCCAAAGTGGAGATCGCCACTGGGTTATCTTTGCCTATTTTCCCTAAGCAATCTACCGCTCGTGACCTGGTATCTTCATCACCTGAAGTACCGATCAACTCGACTAAATATGCGATCGCTTCTGGGTTATTTTTACCTATTTCCTCTAAGCTACCTCCTGCTAGCCACCAAGTATTTGAATCATCTGAAGTGCATATCAACTCAACTAAAGCGGAGATTGCAACTGAGTTATCTTTACCTATTTCCTCTAAGCTATGTGCCGCTTGTCCTGGAATATGTTCATCATTTGAAGTTCGGATTAACTCAACTAAAGTTGCGATTGCCACTGGGTGATCTTTGTCTATTTTCCCTAAGCTATCTGCGGCTAGCAACCGGGTATATTCATCACCTGAAATGTTGATTAACTCAACTAAAGGTGCTATTACCCTTTCCCGATCCGTCTCTTTCAGTATCTCCCTAGCTCCCTGTGCAAGTGGATCTGGAAATGTCTGCCACCGCTGTTTTTCCTCATTAAAATAACCAAAACCCCACTTAATAATTTGCCCCACAATCTCATCAGCAAGACGACAATCCTTAAACTCAGTAATTCCGACAGCCGCTAGAAAATATGCACGATAATTATAAAAATTATCACACCTATCCTCAAACTCAACTAGCGCCTTAATAAACGATTCTTTCTCCTCCTTACCTACCTCATCACGACCCAACCACAGCAAAATAACTTCTTTCCACTGCTTCTCAAAAATGTGGTATTGAGCTTCAGAATGTTGCGGATTATCAGGAATATGATTCAGGAAAAAATGCCAATTCTCAACCGCTAACGCCGCAAAATATTCCTGAAATGTCGGATGAAAAAGTGCTTGTTCTAAATAATGGTTGACAATTTTACCTGCTTTTGCTAATGCTTTTAACGCCATCAACCAGGCAAGATTAAATGATTCATTGGTTTTACTTCCCACCATCCCTTGCCAAGCGTCCCCAAAAATCAAGCCCAAAATTGGATCTGGCATTTGACGGTTCTCCTGATTCGCGACTCAAAGCGGGTTACTTCAATGATAAACTATTGAACCCGGCTAGGGGAAGATCGATCGCCTAAAAAGACAATACAGACCAAAAATTAATGCCCTATACCTTTAAAATGACAGAACCATCTCAGTTAAACTTAACTATATCTTGTTCAAAAATCCTCCACAAATCCTCACTTCTCCATCCCCTCGCTAGATTTGTCACCAAAGAAACCGTCACCATTCTATTTAACATTTCCCCAGACGACATCTACCGAATCGAATGCTATCGTCATGTAGTCTACATCCACGCCAAAGGCATTAGCCGCTTCGTCAACTATGCAGATTTCCCCCCATTATTAGAAGTAGAATTACCAAATCCCTCCGATTTCTCAATGTGGCATAAACGCTGGAAAAGTGCAATCGCCCCTCAATTCTGGACAACATTCTACACCCACCAACTTACTAACGCCTATTCCATCGATCGCCTGTACGAATGGGGCAGATTTATCGGTAAAATTAAATCAGAATTTTCACCCGAAGCATTGCAACAACTCAGAGATACCTACGCACTACAAAAATATTGGCGAGAAAACTTTTCCGTATCCCTGTAAAATTAATCAACCTCATTAGTCCGCGCAGGCGGACTTTGTTCGTGTAGCCGCGATTTCAATCGCCCGGATTTTTGGTATAATTCCCAAATAGACTATAATTGAAATTATGATTTTCCCCGATTTTACCCAATTCTCCGAACTCGCCAAGCAAGGTAACTTCATCCCCGTTTATCAAGAATGGGTGGCCGATTTAGATACCCCCGTTTCAGCTTGGTATCGCGTCTGTGCCGGTCAACCCTACAGTTTCCTGCTAGAATCAGTCGAAGGCGGCGAGAAAATCGGGCGTTATAGTTTATTAGGCTGCGATCCGCTGTGGATTCTGGAAGCAAGAGGCGATCGCACTACCCAAACCCACCGCAACGGTTCTCAAACTATCTTTACAGGCGATCCCTTTGAAGCCATAACCACCTGTCTCAAACCTTTTGATCCCGTTAAATTGCCCCAATTACCATTAGGAATTGGCGGCTTGTTTGGATTTTGGGGATATGAATTAATTAACTGGATGGAATCGCGAGTACCTGTTTATCCAGCCACCGCAGAAGATTTGCCAGACGGGTTGTGGATGCAGGTAGATAACTTGCTGATTTTTGACCAAGTAAAGCGCAAAATTTGGGCAATTTCCTACGCAGATTTACGAGATAGCAATGTAGACTTGCGGGAAGCCTATCAGCAAGCGTGCGATCGCGTCACTCAGCTAGTTAATAAGTTAAAATCGCCTCTTTCCCAGCAAACAACACTCTTAGAATGGACACCGCCAGGATTTGATTCTTACCAGTCAACCGCAGAAAAAACCTTAGATTACACTAGCAATATTACCCGCGAACAATTCTGCGCTAACGTCGAAAAAGCCAAAGATTATATCAAAGCCGGCGATATTTTTCAAGTCGTACTTTCCCAACGATTATCTGCTGAATATAACGGCGATCCCTTCGGACTTTATCGTTCCTTGCGCTTAATTAATCCATCTCCCTACATGGCTTATTTTAACTTCGGAAATTGGCAAATTATTGGTTCTAGTCCCGAAGTCATGGTAAAAGCTGAAAATACCATAGATGGCAAAAAAGTAGCCACATTGCGGCCCATTGCTGGTACTCGCCGCCGAGGTAAAACTCCCCAACAAGATGATAGTTTAGCAGCGGAATTATTGCAAGACCCGAAAGAAGTTGCCGAGCACGTCATGTTAGTTGATTTAGGCCGCAACGATTTAGGTCGAGTCTGTCGCAATGGTACTGTAAAAGTTGACGAATTAATGGTAATTGAGCGTTATTCTCACGTCATGCACATTGTCAGCAATGTTGTGGGAGAATTAGCTAGCGATAAAACGGCTTGGGATTTGTTGAAAGCTTGTTTTCCTGCGGGTACTGTCAGCGGTGCCCCCAAAATTCGGGCGATGCAAATTATCCACGAATTAGAAGGATGTCGTCGCGGGCCTTATTCCGGGGTTTACGGGTACTATGATTTTGAGGGACAATTAAATAGTGCGATCGCAATTCGCACAATGGTTGTCCGTACTAAGGATGATGGCACAAATGCCGTTTCCGTGCAAGCCGGAGCCGGTTTAGTTGCTGATTCTAACCCAGAATCCGAATATGAGGAAACCTTGAATAAAGCCAGAGGAATGTTAGAAGCTATCCGCTGTTTAAAATAGTTATTTGTTAACTGTTAACTGTTAACGGTTAACAGTTAACAGTTAATAGTTTGATTTCTATAAGTTTGATGTAGGGGCGTTGGCGTAGCCTGCGCGTAGCGCATAGCATTCGGGCGATAAATTACTGCTATAAACCAATATTTTGTTCCCGAATGCTTCGCCTTTCTTCGTCTAACCGATAACAGTTAACAGTTAACAGTTAACAAATAACAAATAACCAATAACAAATACTATGAAATTTTACATTGTTGATGTCTTTGCTGAATCAAAATATGCGGGTAATCAGTTAGCCGTATTTACTGGCGATCGCGTAGCAGAATTATCTGATACCGAAATGCTACAAATAGCCAGAGAAATCAATTACTCAGAAACTACCTTTATCCTCTCAAATGAGATAAAAAACGATGGCTATGACGTGCGGATATTCACACCGAAAAAAGAATTACCCTTTGCGGGACATCCAACATTAGGAACAGCCTACATCATCCAAAACGAAATTATTAAAAACCAAGTTGAACAAGTTAATCTTAATTTAGCCGTCGGTCAAATTCCAGTTACATTTAATTACATTGACGAAGCCACAGACGTTTTATGGATGCGACAAAAGCCACCAACCTTTAATCAAAAATTCGACCCTGAAATTCTGGCCTCAGTGTTAAACTTAGAAGTAGATGAAATAGACTTGACATATCCAATTCAAGAAGTTTCTACAGGCGTTCCCTTTATTATCGTACCATTAAAAACTCACTCCTCCCTCAAAAAAGCCAAAGTCAACTTAGACAAATATTTTGAGTTAGTTAAAAATCTTGAAGCCCAAGAAATCCTAATATTTTGCCCAGAAACATACAACCAAGATAATGATTTAAGCGTCCGAGTATTTGCCGATTCTTTAGGTATTCCTGAAGACCCCGCTACAGGTAGCGCCAATGGCTGCTTAGCCGGATATTTAGTAGAATATTCATATAGTGGTAAAACATCTGTAAATGTGCGAGTTGAACAAGGTTATGAGATTGATAGACCTTCATTATTACTTTTGAAATCTCAAAGAAATCAACAAGAAATAGAGGTTTACGTAGGTGGAAAAGTGGTGATGGTAGCCAAAGGAGAATTTGTTTAAAAATATATATCATTTAAGAGCGCTATAGTCAAGTTATAATCCAAGGAGAAACAAGCAAAATGGTGACAGCAATAATTGAATCAAAAGAGGTTAAAATTAGTGAATTACCCCACATTTCCATAGAAGAATGGATGCAAAACCCACCTGAAAATACAGAATGGGTAGATGGGGAATTAATCGAGAAAAATGGTATAACACTCAAACATAGTCGAATTCAGTTAAAATTAGGTACTTGCTGGCGAAATTATCCCTCTTTTGTCACTTTGGGGAGAGTAAAATTTAGGCAGCAATGGAACTGGTAGCAGGAAAAGGTGTATAAATAGCAGGGAAATCATCCATACAGTAAATTAAGTCATAGAACTTTCGACGCAAACCAGGAATCTTAAACACTGTTAACCAAGGAGAGATTAAACAATAAAAAATATAGGGCTGAATAATCAATTGAATCTCGGCTCAGATTGACGGTAAGATAGCTGCTGCTGGTATTCCTTCCATTGATTGTAACGCACTCGCTGTCCGGGTCCCATCAGCACCCCATGATTACTACGAATAGCGACAATCAAGGATAGCTCTTGTTGTTCTAATGCTCTAATTACATCCCCACTTTCCCCATATAAGCTATCTGCTAAAACCAACTTAATTTTAAAGCCAAAAGCTTTGAGTTCCCGCAGTATTTCTACTGCTAACTGGGGTTTAGTTTGATAGATATCTCCCGGGTTTAGGCATCCTTTCGGCTTGAAAATTTTAAATAGGGCTTGCTGAAAATCGTTGGGTACTTCTGGCAAATCTAATTCCCTGGTCAGAATTTGAGGAAGAATATGCCCAGAATTTCTCCGAGGAAATGGGAGCGCCAGCCAAACCCTTTCGGATGGCACTGGGAGCGTTAATCATCAAAGAAAAATTGGGAATTAGCGAAGCGTGAAACAGTCGAACAAATTAAGTAAAACCCTTACTTACAGTATTTTATCGGAGAAAATAGTTATCGGAACGAAGCACTTTTTGACGCTTCAATGATGGTTCATTTTCGACAAAGAATCGGTCAGTCTCTGCTTAAAAAAATCAATCGCAAAATTGTCCAAAAAGGTCGAGGATTCAAGCCGGAGGAACCCAGCACAAAAAAGTCAGAAGAAGCCGAAAGACCAAAAGAAAATAGAGGAAAGCTATTAATCGATGCAACGGTAGCACCTGCCGATATCAAATACCCCACCGATGTAGACCTGTTAAATCAAGCGAGGAAAACCACCGAACTCATCATAGACATATTATATAAATCCCTGAAGGAGAACCTAGACAAAAAACCAAGAACTTACAGAAAGAAGGCCAGAAAAGATTATCTAAAATTCGCCAAAAACAGGAAGCCCTCTGGAAAGGAAAGGAGAAATGCCGTTAAAAAACAGCTTCAATATATCAAACGAAATTTGGGACATATCGAGAAATTAATGAATAAAGGGGCTAGCCTAGAACTCTTAAGCAGAAGGCAATACAGGAATTTGTTGGTATCGAGTGAGATTTATCGTCAACAGCAGTGGATGTGGTCAAATAATCAAAAAAGAATCGAACATCGAATTGTCAGTTGAATCGAGTCATGGCTAAACTATCTAATACTTCTGAAACTTCCATTACTCTTACATTTTTAGTGATTAACCTGGTGAAGCTGCTGAGGCAGTTTTACTGTCTTTTTTTGTGTCAATTTTTCCCAAATATTATGATTTTATCGAGAAGGATTAACTTTAGCTATGAATTAAATAATCGAAGTAAAGCAGGGCTTATTATGTGAGGAAGATGGGCCTCTTCTTCATTTCTCACCCCCCTGCTTTTTATAACTTTTTCAGCAAGCCCTATATATGCGTACCGATCGCACTCAAAAGGCGCGATCGCACAACTAAGATGTGCGATCGCAATTATCTCGATAAAAGCTTAATTCCTTACTTTTGATTGCCGATCGCCCACTGCATCAACTGCTGCCACTCCGCAGATTTCCCCAACATATCAACATCAAAATCATCTCTCTCATTCTCATAAAATTCCGCAAAACTTTCCACCCAGTTAATAACAGTTTCCACAGGCAAATAAGGCGTATAACTCCAAGAACTCTGTAGAAACTGCACCATTTCAGCGCGATGGCCTTTTGAGTGCAAATACCAAGCAATCCAGACAAAGGTACTGTACTTAATCGGCTTTTCTAACAACCTTATTTTCCCTGGCAATTCCGGTCGAGCAAAAAAACTTTCAATCACTTTTGCCAGAGAGTTAGCCTGCGGTAAACCTTTGAACATCGCACTCTGTTCGTGCTGCCGATAGCAAACAGTCACCTGCTTTAACCACTCAGTTTCACACCCCATTAAAGCCAAACGCAAAGCCAAATCCGTATCTTCAGCCGGAGGAAACCGAGGATCGAAACCACCCGCACGTTCTAACCATACTCGGCGAAACATCATCGCACTTGGCAACACAGGTTTCCACCGCAACCACATCTCTAAATCCAATTTTGGGACATTTTGCCAAGGTTTAACATCTTGCAAAAACTCACCTTTACTATTAACTTTGCGCCACCCACTATGAACTATTCCCAAGTTAGGTTGCGCCTCAAACATTCCAATCTGTGCCGCTAATTTGTCAGGGAGAAAATAATCGTCTGCATCTAGAAAAGCGACAAATTCGCCCCGCGCTAGCTGAATGCCATGATTACGCGCAATAGAAACTCCTTGATTTTTTTGATAAACGTAGCGAATGTGGGAACTATAAGGCTGCAAAACGGAAACCGTGTCATCTTTTGAGCCGTCATCCACAATAATTATCTCCCACTGGGAGTAAGTTTGAGCGAGAACGCTCTCCACCGCTTGCACAATATAAGAGGCGCAGTTATAGGCGGGAATTACCACGCTTACCAAAGGTGTCATAAATAAAAGGCTAAGGCAGGACAAATTATTGTAGGCTGGGCGCTACCATCATCTCATTTACCGTAGAAAAATATCATCGCAGTAGCATCCACCAAAGCTGCTGTTACTCAACCAGAAGACAGAAATGCAGAAATTAGGAGCCAGCCAAACTCAACCCGCTAGGATTGAGTAAGGGGTTATTGCTTAATTGTTGACTGCGATCGCCCTCTAGGTTCAAATATTTCTCAACCACTTGTAGAACTTTTTCCGCAGTAGGAGGCTTACTCACAAAATCCGTAGCACCCGTCCACTTAGCTCGCGTGCGGTCAACAATGCCGTCCTGACCTGTCAAAAATACGATCGGAGTGTCCCGGAATGCAGGAGTTTGCCGCAAAAAATTGCACAGAGTAAAACCGCTAGCCTTCGGCATAATCACATCCAAAAAAATTAAAGCAGGCTTTTGCTCGGCGAGAGTCGCTATTCCCTTCATCGGGTCTTGGATTTTCACGACTCGATACCCAGCAGGTACCAGAATTTGCTCTAAAAACTCGCAAACCGCACGGCTATCATCAATACAGGCAATTAAAGGGCGCACCGGCTGAACGATCGCAGCCGCTAAGCGCCACTGTTCCATTGGCGAAGGCAAATCCTGTACCGTTCGGAAATCAATCAAACCTTGCTTGACAAAGTGATATAAAGTGCGAGTCGCCACTGTCAAACATTGCTTTTTCTTCAAAGCAATATCCCAGAGAGTATTCTGACCATTGAAGTGGTTGCTCAAAGCCAGCAAAGAATCAGAACTAACTCGACTTTCCAAACTGTCAGATTGTTTTAAAATCGGCGCGAGATCGGGATTTAAGTGCGACAAACCCATTGCTTCCCACTTTTGGCAAAGTTCTCGATTGTCGGAGAGCATTTGCTCGCTTTCTAATTTTGGGATCAGCAAACGGGTATTAATCGAAAAAGGAGGCTGTTTGTAAGGATGCCACTTTCTCTTCAAGCCTGACTGATTAGCAATGGAAAAGAAAACTTCATAAATACTGCTGCGGATAATACCCTTGGCTTGCTCGACGCTCATCTCTCTTTGAGCAATCCCGTGTTGTAGGAGCTGATATTCCCAAAGCTCCTCGGCAGCCATTTGGTGAAGATTTACCCGAAAATCAGGACAATGATCCGCGATCGCCCTATACCAGCGCCGAGAGCGGTGCAATCCCCCGGTAGCATAGAGCATAGACCCGTCAAAAAAGTAAAGTTGCCATTTTTGCTCCCCATGCTCTAGGAGCAATTTTCCAGTAGCCCGCTTCTGGCTAAGTATAGCCAGGGTATCGGACAGCATCTTGCACCCAGTAGCGGTGGCTGACATATTAATCCACAACCTCTTACTCCATTGATATTTTATTATTTATTAGATGTCGGGAGATCGGTAATATCACTGAAGTTAGTATAGCTGTGTAATTCTCCCTATTTTTAAATATTAACTTACACTTTAAGTATTTGGCAATCCAACTTTACGCAATCTTTAAATTGTCAATAGATACTACTACAGATTGTAGGGCAGATTACTTAAAATTATGGTGAAAATCCTTAAAAATCAAAGACAAGTTGCGGTGGGTGAGCGTAGAAGCCTTTCTGGGGGGTCTTGTACCTACGGGCTGCGACACATCAATACGGATAATTGGTAATTGGTAAGTGGTAATTGCGATCGCAACAGACAAGAATGTTAGGGCGCATATCCACAACGCCGCCCTCTAGGCCGTTAAGACATCGCCTAGAGAGCGGCGTTATCTAAGTTTTCAAAGAAATAAAATTTGCTTTGTCCCTCTGAGTCCTGATTCCTTCTTCTTCATTCTTCATGCTTCGGAGGCACTGGATCGTAACCGCCGGGATGGAAAGGATGGCAGCGCAAGATGCGACTAATTGCCATTTGACCGCCCTGCAAAACCCCAAATCGTTCTATTGCTTCTACTGCATATTGCGAACAAGTTGGTTGAAATCGGCAGGCACGAGGCAGGTGAGGAGAAATTAAAATTTTGTAGCCCTTAATTAATCCAATTAGTAATATTTTCAATTAGTAATATTACCCTGACGCGATCGCCAAAAGCCCGTATAGTGCAGAATGAACATTTGAGCGCTATTAGCCCTCTGATATTCGCCCTCTCAGTTTCTATGTCCAAACTCAACACACCATCTACCATGCAGCGTCAAGTGCAAGGCAAATCACTGGTAAGCCTCACCCTCAGCCTGATCTCCCTAATTTCAGCCATTAGTCCCGCAATAGCCGCACCTCCCCGCACGCCAGACAAAGAAGAAAATTGCGACATTCTGGTAGTAGGTGGTGGGCTTTCAGGTGCGGCCACTGCTTACGAAAGCTTACTCGCAGGTCGCACTGTTTGCTTAACTGAAATTACCGACTGGGTAGGCGGGCAAATTTCCTCCCAAGGTACCTCAGCACTTGACGAACGTGAAACCCAGCGATCGCTATTATTCTATCCTCGCGGCTATCTAGAATTGCGATCGCGCATCCAAAAGCATTACGGTAGACTCAATCCCGGCGGCTGTTGGGTCAGTAATTCTTGCTTCATGCCCTACGATGGCCATAAAATCCTATTTAAAATGTTGCAAGATGCCGCCAAAAAAGGCAAAGGTACGCTTAAATGGTTTCCTAATACAGTCGTCAAAGATTTAGACATTTCCGGGAATCAAATTAAAGGCGCGATCGCGATTCAGCATCAACCAGCAACAGGTACTCCTCCGATTAACGCTGAACCTCTTTCTCAAACCATCGAAGATGCCTATCGATACGAAAATTCCGCACGATTTAATAAAACCATTATTCGCTTCACCCCCAAGCAGTCAAATAAACCTCAGCAAACAGCTAAATCGGCTAATTGGTATGTCATAGATGCCACCGAAACAGGTGAATTAATCGGTCTCGCAGACGTTCCCTACCGCCTGGGGATTGACCCCCGTTCCTATCTAGAACCTTCTTCAGCAAGTCCTAATGGCGATCCTTATTGTACTCAAGGTTTTACCTATACCTTTGCAATGCAGGCAACTAAGGAACCCCAGACCCATCAACTACCCTCATTCTATCAACAATATGCTCCCTACTACAGCTATGAATTGCAGCGATTAGCTAGTTTTCCCCTAGTATTCACCTACCGCCAAATTTTTAGCACTAAACCAGATCAAAAACGACCTCCAAACCCTAGAGACTTTCCCATCTATCCGGGCGATATCTCCATGCAAAACTGGACTTGGGGTAACGATTATCGGCCTGGAACTTCCACAGATAACCTGATCTATACTCGCGAACAATTGCAAGCCACAGGTCAATTGCAACCGGGAGGCTGGATGGGCGGCTTACGGACAGAAACTTTGCGACGTGGTGAAGAAAATGCCCAAGGATTTTTCTATTGGCTAGCTGTAGGTACAACTGATTCACAATTAGGCAATGGCGTGAAAAAGCCTTACCCAAATCTCAAATATTTGACGGGTTTAGATTCGCCGATGGGAACAGTACATGGGCTTTCTAAATATCCTTATATGCGGGAGGGAAGGAGAATAATTGGACGGCCAAGTTTGGCTCAACCGCAAGGTTTTACTGTGTGGGAAGTAGATATGTCTCGCAATAACTTTGCGACTGATTTTTATCGCCAAAATCTATCTCCCGAACAGTATCGCGATTTGTGGTTAGCTTTGGGTGGTTTAGATGCACCTGCTTTGGCTGTGGGAGATCTATCTGTGGAGGAAACAAAGCCGCGATCGCGCTCTTTTATTTATCCTGATTCTGTGGGAATTGGTCACTATGCGATCGACTTTCACCCCTGTATGACTAATAGCCCCCCAGAAGCACCCGGTAATACTGAACGCGAAGGAACTCGCAAGGGTCAAGGTGAAGCTTATCCCTTCCAAATTCCGCTCAGAGCATTGATTCCGCAGAAAATTGATAATATGTTAGTTGCAGGGAAAAGTATTGCTACTAGCCACACTGCGGCCGCTGCTTATCGCGTACATTCTTTTGAATGGTCTTCGGGTGCAGCGGCCGGAACTACTGCTAGTTTTGCCCTAGAAAAGGGGATTCTGCCTTATCAATTGGTGGATGAATTACCTTCTTATGAGCCTGATTTGGAAGCGCTGCAACGGCGGTTAGAGCAACAGAAAAACCAGATTGCTTTTCCCGGAACTTCGATTTTCAATAGTTCTTGGCAAAAGTGGAAGTAATAGGCTGCTTGCACAAATAATTGGTAATTGGTAATTGCTAATTGGTAATTACCAATTGCTAATTAGAATTAAAAATGCAAAATGTAGGTTGTTGGGTGGAGCGTAGCATAACCTAAATCTTGGTTCATTGTAGGTTGTTGATTGTTAGTTGTTAGTTGTTAGTTGTTAGTTATTAGCCGGAATTATATCATGTCCGGTTAAATACTTGTCATTGCGAGCGAAGCGAAGCAATCGCCTAGTCTCTGCGATTGCTTCGCTTCGCTCGCAATGACCGCTCGTAAGTAATTTGCCAGACATGATATTACGCACTAACTTAATACCCAATTACCAATTACCAATTACCAATTACCAATTACCAGTTACCAGTTACCAGTTAACAGTTAACAGTTAACTGTTAACTGTTAACTGTTAACAATTACCACTCAGGATCGGAAGCAATGAGCGCCGTTGCCGCCTCACTCGGAAGCGGCCTAGCAAAGAAATAACCTTGACCGTATTCACAGCCAAGCGATCGCAACTTAGCCAACTGTTCAGCCGTTTCCACCCCCTCAGCAATCACATCCATCCCCAAAGCGTGAGCTAGCATCACAATAGTCCGCACTATAGCCGTATTTTCTCCCCCGCGTGACTTCGGATTAGCGATTTTTTCCACCATCCCCTCTGAGCCCACTTCCATGCGACCCACAAAAGACTTATCCACCTTCAAAGTATCAGTAGGAAAGCGGCTCAAATAACTCAAAGACGAATATCCCGTCCCAAAATCATCAATTCCCAACTTGACATTTAACGCCTTCATCTGATTAAGAACTGCGATCGCAGATTCTACCTCATCCATTACCACACTTTCCGTAATCTCCAACTTCAAACACTCAGGTTCAATACCCGTCCGTTGCAGGATTTCCTTAATTTGTTTCACCAAATCCGGCTGTGAAAACTGCTTAGCAGACAAATTCACACTCATCGTTAAAGGAGGATCGAACTGAAACTGCTGTTGCCACAAACGTAATTGGCGCATAGCTTCCTCCAACACCCACTGACCTATAGGCAAAATCAAACCCGTTTCCTCCGCCACCGGAATAAACTTCAGAGGCGACACCAAACCCCGTCCCGGATGTTGCCAGCGAATCAGCGCTTCAAAACCGATAATCTTTCCAGTAGCTAAATGTACAAAAGGCTGGTAGTGCAGTAAAAACTCTTGACGCTTGACAGCCATTCGTAAATCCGTCTCTAACTGCAATCGTTCCACTGCGGTTGCGTGCATTGCCGCATTAAACACCTGATAGCGCCCCATTCCCAAAGCTTTAGCGCGATACATTGCCGTGTGAGCATCCCGCAATAAATGCTCTGGTCGCTCGTCTTCTTCCCCTGTTTGCGTCTCGCCTTGGGAACCCCCCACAGCAATACCAATACTCACCGTCATTAATATTTCTTGTCCGCTCAAATTAAAAGGTATAATTAATGCTTCATGAATCCGTTCTGCGACGCTGGTAGCAGTAGCAACATCCTTAATATTTTCAATTAGAATCGCAAAATCTCCCCCTCCCACTCGTGCCACAAGGTCACTAATTCGCACGCAACACTTCAATCTTTCCACCAAAGCAATTAGCAAGCTGTCCCCCGCGACATGACCGAGAGAATCGTTAATTACCTTAAAACGATCCAAATCCAGAAAAAATACTGCAAAAAAATCGTACTGGCGATGTTTGGCATTTTTGGCAGCGCGAGCAACCCGTTCAATAAACAAAGCTCGGTTAGGCAATCCTGTCAGGGAATCGTGAAAGGCATTGTATAGCTGTTTGTAGGCAGTCACACAGGCACTTGTTACTAGCAATGCCAATATTGGCTCTACGGGTGGCACCCACCCTGCCTCTGTAAATAATCCAAGGGTAATCGCTAGTAAAGTTCCTAATGCTATTACTAAAACCACCCCCAATTTGGCTGGGTGTTGAATTCGTAAAGCTAGGATTCCGCCCACAATTGCCCATCCTGCTGCCCACAAAAATTCTGCCCACTCTGGCCAGAACCAAAACAGGGGCTCGCCGTCCAAAACTGCACTTAAAATTTGACTGACCATTTGGGCGTGAAGCAGCACTCCAGGCATTTTGGCGTTTTGTTTCTCAATGGGGCTGTAGGGGGTGAGAAATACGTCTCTACTGCTGGGGGCAGTAGTGCCGATGAGTACAATTTTGCCTTTTACCCAGTTGGGGTCAAAATCTCCTTTTAATACTTGCCTAAAGCTGATTTGTCGCGCTACTTTGCGAGGAGAACGGTAATCGATCAGAATTTGGTAGCCTTTGGCATCCAGGTTAGTATAACCGCCAGCATTGGGTTCTAATGGTACAAACTTGGCTTTGCCCCAGTAAATATGGTTGGGATTAGTAGTGCTATTTTTGGGTTCAACTATGTCTTTGATGTAAAAAAATGCGAGCCGGAAAGAAAAGGAGTATAGGGGTTTGCTACCTGGTTTTGAGAGAAAAACTAAGTTGCGGCGGACGACTCCATCGAGGTCAAGCAACAAGTCGTTAAAGCCGATACGATCGGGTGGTACTCCTGGCGGCGGCGGGACTCCCATGCTTTCAGAGTCGTTAAATTTTGAGATGGCGATCGCGTTTGGGGCTTGGAGTTGAGTTAGGAGTTCTTTGTGTCCTGGTTCTTGAGGTACATCGCGATATATGTCTAAGCCAATTACTTTGGGCTGGTGTCGTTGCAGTTGTGCTAGTGCTTGGGCGATCCGGCGATCGGAAAGGGGGACTCTGCCTAGTGCTTGGATATCTTCTTCGGTGATACTCACTACTAGCAGTCGCGGATCGGGGCCGCGATCGCCCATTAAACGCAGACCTCGGTCAAAAGTCGCCATTTCCAGCTCTTGAAGCCCTCCAAGTTGGCGAATTAATAGTAGCAGCAAGCTAACGGTTATGCTAATTAGTATGGCGGGAAAGAGCTTCAGCCTCGTACCGTTGGAGAAAACGCTGAAGTGAGCTGCTAAGGAGAGTACAGAGCGAAGATTTCGATAGAATTTAGGAGTCACGGAGGAAATAGCTGGATGCGAATTAGCCTGAACGAGGATGTTGTAAATTAGTTGAGCCTAATCCTAATTATTGATTAAGTGTATTCGCTCTTTCCCTGGGCCCCAACTTTCAACTTGTGCCGATGGGCGGATTTTAAGTTTCAGGCGGGAAGATGTTTTAGATAATTTCTTCTGTAACATCTCAAAAAAGAAATGGTATCAGTTTAAAATGCCTTTGTCGAGTGTAAGGATATTGGGGAAATTATGGCGAGTCAACTTCCGATTCCGGTGATTGTTAACGGTGCTGCTGGCAAGATGGGCCGTGAGGTGGTGAAGGCAGTAGCAACAGTTGGGGATATGACGCTGTTTGGGGCTATAGAGCGCTCTCCTGAGTTTCTTAACGTGGATGCGGGGGAACTAGCGGGGTGCGGTGCATTGGAAGTTCCTCTGACGGATGATTTGCAAGGGATGCTAGCGTTAGCGGGTCAAGAAAAACAGTTAGGGGTGATGGTGGATTTTACGCACCCAAATTCAGTTTATGAGAATGTGCGCTCTGCGATCGCCTACGGTATTCGTCCCGTCGTTGGTACTACGGGTCTGAGTCCCGAACAAATTCAAGATTTAGCTGAGTTTGCGGATAAAGCTAGCATCGGTTGTTTAATTATCCCTAATTTTTCGATCGGTATGGTTTTGCTTCAGCAAGCTGCGCTGTCAGCATCCCAATATTTCGATCATGTAGAAATTATCGAACTTCACCACAACCAAAAGGCAGACGCACCCAGCGGTACGGCAATTCAAACTGCTCAAATGTTAGCAGAAATGGGGAAAACTTTTAATCCCCCATTTGTGGAGGAAACTGAGAAGTTACCAGGTGCAAGGGGAAGTTTAGCGGATGAGGGTATTCGCATTCACAGCATTCGCTTACCTGGTTTAATTGCCCACCAAGAGGTGATTTTTGGCGGCCCCGGTCAAGTTTATACTTTGCGTCACGATACGAGCGATCGCGCTTGCTATATGCCCGGAGTTCTCTTGGCCATCCGCAAGGTACTGGAACTCAAATCTTTGGTTTATGGTTTAGAAAAAATATTGTAAACTGGTTATTGGTTAACGGTTAACTGTTAACAGTTAACCGTTAACCGTTAACAAAAAATTATGCTAGTTCCATTAACTCGACAAACCTTTGAAGAACTGATTCCCGCCGTTGCTACCGCTGCTCAATACAAATATGCTTGGGGTAAACCCTCAGATTTTTTGAAGCGGCTATTAATTTCTGTAGTCAGCGTACTTTTCATGCTATTAGTTTATAAATTAGCGTGGGAAGATGGCGGGGCAGTAGTTTTAATTTTTGGACTTATTGCTGGTCTTTACTGGCTTTGGGGCCCGGTTTTATCGGCAAGTTTGCGAAATCTACAATGCCGGAAATATAAATACTGCGGTTTCTGGCAAGGACGAGTTTTAGATGTTTATATCACAGAAGAAGTCAGCAGTCAAGAAGAAACTGTTAACAGCAAAGGACAGCTTGTGATTGTAGACAATTTAGAGCGGATGATTAATGTAGAAGTAGGAGATAAGACAGAATTTACTACTAAAATTAAAGCACTTATTAACCGCACTCACCAGGAGATTGCACCGGGTCAAGTTGCTTTAATGTTAGTAATGTCAAATGAAGAAGATTTAAGCCGTATTTCTAAGGTTTCAGATATTTACATTCCCAGTCGAAATATCTGGGTAAGCGATTATCCTTACTTACGGCGGGATGTGTTTGTAGAAGTCAGTCGTCAGTTGAAAAAGAAAAGAGATAGGGGAGGGAGAGATGAGAGTGAAGAAAGGGGAGGGGAGAGGATGCGATCGCGCCTTGATTATTGATTTGGAAGCGATGCCTTCGGCTGGCTTCGCCTACGCGCTTTTTCTTAACTTATTCAGCAAGCGCTATTATATTGATGATAAGCAAAAGCAGGTGGTTGTAACTATTATTGCTCATCGCAGGGAAGTTTATTAGTGAGATCGCGCTTCGGTGAGGGAAGGGCGATCGCTTTTCCTGCAATTAGATAGACAAAATGTTACCTCAAATCTAAAAATATCTACCGAGTGCTATTTACAATAGTCCCCTGTTTTGTCGCGATCGCATAAATCGAACTCATATTAAATCACTGAAATCCTTACTGTGATTGCATTTTTCTCTTTCCTTCTTCTTTCTTACTTAGATTTTTAGCTTTCCTCAGCAATTTCTGCGGCTTTCTTTTCTCCCTGATATTTCAAGCCTTTGACAGCTTTTTTAAAGTTATCATATTTCTCAATCCTTTCTGTTAGATTCGTCTCAAGTTTGTAATCGGTTCGGATACCTTCAACCCCTTTTCTAATTAGTTCCGCATCAAGG
>NZ_CACA01000282.1:0-632 GCF_000180455.1 Kamptonema sp. PCC 6506 | reverse complement strand
TGGAGTCTGGATGCCAGAGGGGGAGGAAGTTAAACAGACTTCTTGGCAAGAATTTGACCGAATATTAAGTAAAGGTCAACAACAAAAAAGATATGTGTGTGAGATAATATTTGGTCACAGGAATAAATATACTTATTGGTATCTAACAACTGATCCCGAAACATTACCAGTCAATAGTACATCTTATGTAATGACTAATATTGGCAAAATTAAATATCAAGATGTAGGCAATATTTATGGAGAAAAAACTTGGATTGAATATGGATTTAGACAAAGCAAATCTGAATTAGGTTGGTCGGACTTTCATGTAACTAAATATAATGATATTGCTAAATGGTGGTCAGCTATTTGTTGTGCTTTTCTATTAGTTAGTATGAGGGCTATTTCAACTCAGCCTTCGGAATTATCTGACTTATCAACTTGTCAATCTGAACTGAATAGTTATCTAGCTGAACATCCAGACTGGGATTTCAATCAAGGCTGGAAATCAATGCTAAATAATATGCAATTACTATTATTACCACTATTAGCCCTCAAATTAGTTGAACCTTGGTTGAAGGTAATGCAAGTCTCCTCTATTAGTTAGTAGCTTTAATACTTTAATTGGTCTGGTTAATCTCTGTGCTAATGCC
>NZ_CACA01000283.1:0-53239 GCF_000180455.1 Kamptonema sp. PCC 6506 | reverse complement strand
AATCCCTGTAGCGCGATCGGCATGACTAAAGTCGCTCTTACTTGAAACTGAGCGAGTAAATCAACATCAGACTGCGGTAAATCTGCCCGATCGATATCCTCAACTGCTTGGATTTGACCGTCAGCAAACATAGACGTAGCAAAGCTAGCATCAAGAACCTTAACATCTAGCATCGGCTGCCAATCCGAACATACCGATTCTACAGCCACCGCTCTAGTACCATCCTGCTCGCAACGGTAAATTAATACTCGATCTGTCTGCAAAAATTCTCTGACTTCTGCAACCGCTACGCTCAGAATACCCCTAAGATCGAGAGAAGAGCGGATACGCTGAGCAATCTTACTAATCAGTCGCTCCCGTTCAGCTTGCTGCCTGCGCTCTTCTTCCAAGCGCTTGCGCTCGGTAATATCTTCAACAGTTCCCTCATAGTAAAGCGCCGTTCCGTGCCTGTCGCGAACTGCACGAGCATTCTCAGAAATCCAGATCGTGCTACCGTCAGAGCGGTAAACTTGGGACTCAAACCCCGACACTACATCATCTTCTTGCAAGCGCCGGATAAACTCGGCGCGGCGATTTGGTTCTACGTACAATTGCCGCGAGATGTCAGTCAAGCGCACCATCAATTCTTGGGGCGTGGAGTAGCCGTAAATCCGGGCTAAAGCAGGATTGGCATTGAGATAATGACCGTCAATTGTGGTCTGAAAAATCCCTTCCAGAGCATTTTCAAACAAGCTGCGGTATTTCTCCTCCGCCTGCCGCTGAGCTTCTTGGGCTTCTACGCGGTGGGAGATATCGCGGTAAGCGCTCAAAAATAGGCTGCGGTTTTTATACTGCATTAAAGATGTCGATACCAACAGGGTTTTCTGCTTGCCTTCTTTCGTAACGATCGCTGTTTCCACATCTCGAAATCCGCCCGTAAGTACCATCTCCCTAATCCCATTCAAGGCGGCGGCGTGGGCTTGGGTGTCAGGATACAGCAACCGCAGAAAATCTCCAGCAGTTTCAGCCTCTGCTTTGCTATAACCCGTCAACTCCTCCATTCGGGAGTTATAGATGATAAAGTTCCCCTCCGCGTCGCTGAGGGTAATGCCTTCGCCAACGGTTTCAATCACTGTAGATAGCCGTTGAGCGCCCTCAATAATTTCTTCCTGAGCTTGTTTGTGGGGAGTAATATCTTCATAGGTGATCAGGATACCGACAACGTTTCCCTCTATGTCGTGCAGCGGAATCTTGTTAGTGTCCAGCCACGCCAGTTGACCGTTTGCTTGGAGTTGGGGTTGCAGGATGCGATATTGCGGGGTATCTGTTTCCATCACGCGCAGATCGCTTTTACGAAAGGACTCAGCTTGCTCTTTTGTCCAAGGTAAGTCCCAGTCTGTAAGTCCAATAATGTCTTGACAACAGGCCAAACCTGCATCAGCAGCGGCAGTGCGGTTACAACCTAAGTAGACGGAGTTTCGATCTTTCCAGCAAATGGCTTGGGGAATGTTATCGATCACCAGTTGGAGCATTTCCTGTGACTGTCGTAGGGCTGACACTGCTTGTTTACCCTCGCTGATGTCGATACCCAATTCCAGAACTAGCTGAGAACCGTCAATGTCTGTAAAAGGGAAGTTGTAACTTTGATAAGTCTTGCCATCAAAGCGCGTCCATTCCCAAGTAGCCGTTTTTTTGATGTCTAAAACTTCGCTAGTCATATAGGTAGGATAAGAGGGCGATTGCCCTGGAAGGATTTCTGGACGCTGCTTGGCATCTGGATCGCCAAAGTGTTCGCGGAAGTAGCGATTAGCAAAGTGGATGCTGCGATCGCGCCCTTGCACGCAGACATAAGCGGGGAGTTGGTCTAGGAGGGAAAACAGCCGCTCTCGTTCGGCTTTGAGTGCGGCCTCTGCTTGTTTGCGCTCGCTGATATCTTCTATGACGGCAATATAATACTTAGGACGCATCATGGCATCGCGTACTATTGAAACTGTTAAGTTCACCCAGACGAGAGTTCCATCTTTGCGGATGTAGCGCTTTTCCAGACAGTAAGTCTGAATTTGATTTGCTAAACAAGCTTGTCTAAAGTTTTCGTTAACTTGCAAGTCATCTGGGTGAGTAATCCGATCTAATGTCATTTCCAGCAATTCCGATTCGCTGTATCCAACTATTTCGCAAAAGCGCTGGTTGACTCGAATTAACTTACCTTGGGGATTGATATTTATAATCCCAACTGCTGCTTGCTCGAAGATAGTACGGAACTGTTCTGATATTTCGCGATCTAGTTCCTTTGATTGATTACTACGGCCAATTTCTTGTTCAAGTTGCGAATTATTAAACATCAATTCGGCAGTGCGTTCTGCTATCAGTTCCTTGATACGATTGCGGTATTTTCTCAATTCTTCCTCAAGCTGCTTACGCTCGGTGATATCGAAAATCGTACCGACGTAGCCAATAAAATTTCCCTCTGTTGTTTGTTGAGCAACTCCACTATCTAGAATCCAACGGTATTCTCCATTCCTGCACCTGATGCGATATTCGGCTTGAAAGTGGGTAGGTCTAGCCATCCCTCGGCATCCCACGTCAATTGCTTGGCGGTATGCTTCTAAGCATTGCTGTAAATCTTCTGGGTGAACGCTTTTTGCCCAAGCACTTTCGAGTGTTTCTCCTAAACTACGATCCGTAAACTCTAAGCAACGTTGATTTAAAAAAGTGTATCGGCTGGATGCGTCTGACATCCAGATTGCGACTGGTACAGCATCAGCTAGAACACAGAGGTGCTCAATCCGACGCGGGATTGCTTGGATCTCGGCTCGGCACCATTCTACATCTGAGTCGATCTCATGTACTTTGGAAACGCAAGAGTTAGTTTCTGTCTCAGGATAATGGTAGTTTGCGCGAGTTTGCATGCCGATCGGAAAAGCCCGCTGAACACCCATACCCTTCAGGGATTGGGAAGAAAGCGGGGCGGGGTTTGCCGCTTTCCTAATCAATGGTGCTGTACGCAGTTGCCCAATTTTTAGGGATGTGTTGCGATCCAGGCTCAAATCGTCTCTATTTCGCTTTGCGCTTTTGAGCTTGCAGATTTGGGTTAGATAAGTGTAACAGATTTGCCTATTCTTGACATCTTAGCAAGAGAATACCAAGATTTTCTTTACCATATTTTGTGGCCTCGATCTAGCGATCTCGATCGTATTCTTATTTTTTACCTGAGTTAGCCTTGAATTCCGAACTATTCTCTAAATTTTCAACTTTTCAGGCAAAAGTTTTATAATTAACAATTAAAAAGTTAGAATTAAAACGCAAATTTTAAAATCAATAAAAAATCTGTATAGCTGAATACGAATAGCCATTAATATTAAAAAACTTATAACTTCTGCCTTCAGCATTGCCCCCTCTTCCTTCTTCCCTCTTCCCTCTTCCTTCTTCCTTCAGCAAATTTGGACTACAGTGCGATCGCGTCCTTCCTGTTTCGCCTGATAAAGAGCTTTATCAGCCATAGCAATCAGTCCTTCCCTAGAAACTGAAGAAACTGGTTGCCATTGCTTGCCAACAAAATTAGCCACACCTAGCGAGACAGAGACGAACTCGCTAACTTTAGAAGTAGCGTGAGGTATTTGTAAAACTGCGATCCGGCGACGAATGTCCTCTGCAACCTCCAGCGCCCGCTGCTTCTCGGCGCAAGGGAGAATCACCGCAAATTCCTCTCCCCCGTAACGAGCCGCAAAATCTCCAGGTTGCTGTCTGGCCTCATTAATAGCCTCGGCTACTTTTTTAAGGCACTCGTCCCCGGCTTGGTGGCCATAAGTATCGTTATAGAGCTTAAAAAAGTCAACATCACACAAAATTAAGGAGATGGAGCCACCATTCCGTAGCGATCGCAGCCATTCATACTCAAGATATTCATCAAATTGGCGGCGGTTGGCCAACCCTGTGAGTCCATCCAGAGAAGCGAGACGTTGCAACTCACCATTAGCCGCTTCCAACCGCTGATAGAGTTGAGATTGCTGGATCGCGATCGCCCCCTGAGCAGCTAAGCGCTCTACAAACCTGATCTCTGCTGGTTGCCATCGGCGAGGGTGCGAACAGTGATGAGCAATTAACAATCCCCAAAGTCTAGGCTCGCTGGTGAGGGTACTCTTAGGTGACGTGGTGGAGTTCTGAGGAAGATTAGCGGCGAAAGGAAAAGGAGCAGTGTGATTTTCCCCATCTCCTAATTTCCCGATCTCAAGAGTTCCCCAATTCTTCTGTTCTCTAATAACTATAGGCACAACCATGCTCGCTCTGACTTGAAACCGATCCAAAAAATTTTTATGACATTCAGAGAGATCGGCAGTGTAAATATCCTCAATCGTATGGATACGTCCCTGCTTGTAGAGTTCGGCATAGTCTTCACTAAAGCAATAATTTTCGAGAGTTGTTCCTAGTACAGATACCCAAGGAAAGACAACGGATTCCACTACCATTACCCCTTTTGTATCAGGATAAAAACGATAAATTAATACTCGATCGGTTTGGAGAAATTGCCTCACCTCAGCCACCGTAGTATTGAGAATTACATCCAGATTCAAAGAATAGCGAATGCGCTCCAACATTCTCGCCATCAGGCGCTCTTGTTCATTTTGCTGCTGCAATTCCTTGATGAGCTGCCCGTTTTGGAGCAGGCGGCGGACGCGCTGTCGCAAAACTGCCCAGTGAATGGGTTTAGTCACATAATCAGTAGCGCCAGCGGTAAAAGCGCGATCGACGGACTCTGGATCGTCAAGACCAGTAATCATCAATACGGGCGTGCGTTCGCGCGGCGCTGAAAGAGGAACCAAAAAAGAAGTATTTGGCTGTTCCTGTTGTTCTTTGGCATTCTCTTCTTGGGCCAGGAGCTTTTGCAATTCGCTACAGCAAGTGAAACCGTCCATGATCGGCATGATGGCATCGAGCAGGATTATATCTGGCCAACGCTTGGAACATTTCTCTAAGCATTGTTCGCCATCACTGGCCTCAATTACTTGATAGCCTTGTTTTTCCATTGCGCGGCGCAATAAAACCCGCATGGACTTTTCGTCGTCCACCACGAGAATGAGGGGCGAATCTTTCTCGATGGGGGTGTTAATCATTAATCAAATAAAAAAAAGTTGGCTTATATTTTTTTAATTGGATTTTTTGAGGCAATCGCTTACTGGCAGAAGGCAGGTGTAAGGTAACGATGGTAAAAAGTTTAGTTATTTTAGATGGGGAGAAGGGATAAGTCAATGATTTCGACCACTAAGAAAGTACTAATTGTGTTGGCGGCTGCTATAATTTTCATGCTAAACAATCGATTCTAGACATTGTAACCGAAGTATTTCCAGTGCTTGTCTTGTTTTTTGATACTCAGTTTCCAGTTCGAGTATTAGGGACTGAACTTCTTCTGGTAGGGATAAGGGAATTTCTGTTTCTGCAATTTTAGATTGGACACAATTACGAGCTATTGCCTCAATTTTTTTACACAGTTTAGACAATTGAACGGCTCCAAAAGTAGCACTACTTGACTTCAGGGTGTGAGCGGTTGCGTAGAGATCGGCTGCATTTTGATTGCGGTTGGCAGTCTGGAGATATTGCAACATTTTTAGTGAGTCTTCGAGGTAGCAATCGATCATTTCTACAAGTACAGAAGAGGTATCGCCTCCTAGCATTTCTTCTAAAGATTGTAATACTTTGAGGTCAAGAACAGAGGGAGAAATTGGAGGCTTGGCTGCTACTAAGACATTGTTAACAGGGAATGGAATTAGTTTCTGAGATTTACGGAGTGCGGTATTGAGTGCGGCTCTCATTTCCTCCAATTTTATTGGTTTGCTGAGGTAGTCATCCATGCCTGCACTGATGCAATCTTCGCGATCGCCTCGCATGGCGTTAGCAGTGACGGCGATAATCCAAGGCTTGGGGAATGGTGAAGGGGGTGCATTTTTAGGTTGTGTACTAATGATTTCTGCCGCCTGCAAGGGCCATTCTGAGGCAATGCGGCGCGTGACTTCTAACCCGTCCATTTTGGGCATTTGCACGTCCATGAGTATAACATCGTAGGGTCGCGATCGCAAAGCACCGAGCACTTCTAAGCCATTGGTAGCTAGGTCAGCAGTGCATCCCAGCCGCTGTAAAAGCCGCAGAGTGACTTTTTGGTTCACTGTATTGTCTTCTGCTAGCAGGATTCGGAGGTTCTTAAGGGTTGGGTGGTTGGTATTGGGTTTCGAGGCGGAATTCTCAACTGTAATTAGCTGAGATTTTTGTGCAAAAATTTGGAGTAAAATGCTATAAAAATAAGAGTTTTTAATCGGTTTGTTCAGAAAAGCGGTAATATTAAGATTCGCAAGGGCAGTGGGAGCCTTACCAATACGAGTCAGTAATATCAAAGGTAAATTGGCAAGTCTTAGTTGTTGACGGATGGTTTTGGCTAGAGTTAAACCGTCCATTTCTTGCATTTCTGTACTCAAAATAGCTAAATCAAAATCTGGTTCTGCCTGTAGTTTTTCCAAAGCTTCAATACTGTTAGTAGCGACAGTAGGAAACATTCCCCAGTTGCGAGTTTGCAGGGTTAAAATCTGTTGGTTAATGTGGTGACTTTCGACAACTAGCAGTCGTTTTCCTGCTAATTGGGGATGAGGTGAGTTTGTCTCTTCGGAGTCCTCACTTTCCTCACTTGCCGATTCCACTTGTACGGTGAAATAAAATACTGAACCTGTGGCGGGGGAGAGGGGGAGCGGGGGGGCAGGGGGGCAGGGGAGCGGGGGAGACGGGGGGGCAGGGGGAGCGGGGGGGGCAGGGGGAGCGGAGGGGCGGGGGAGCGAGGGGGCAGAGGGGAAGCAACCAACCACTAACTACTAACCACTAACTACTAACTACTAACCACTAACTACTAACCACTAACTACTAACCATTACGCCATTTAACAGAACAGCCGATCGCTTCAGTAGAGGTAGGGGTCACGGGTTCGCCATTCAGCAGTTGGGCGATCGCATTGCGTAAATATTGCACCTGTACCCCTGCTGGATCGTTGGCGTTGTCGTCAATCAAACCCTTGTAACGCAGTTTCCCATCTTTGTCTAGTAAAAAAACCTGCGGTGTTGTCTGAGCTCCGAAGCTTTGACCAACATCCTGAGTAACGTCTCGGATGTATGGGAAATTCAATTCATTGTTAGTCGCAAAGGTTTTCATATTCTCGAAACTGTCATCGGGATATTGAATTGCATCATTAGCATTAATCCCAATTAAAGTAACTTGTTGAGTTTGAAAATCTGCTTGGATTTGTTTTAGGCGATTTAAATACAAATGCACGTAAGGACAGTGATTGCACATAAATATTACGCCCACGACTCGAAATCTTTCTAGATATCGAGCTAAATGGTGAACTTCATCATCAACTCCCGGCAGTTCAAAATCAGGAGCGTAGCCGTCAATAGGAGTACCTGTTGTTTCCATTAATAAACTCATCTTTGCTCTTTCCTTTTTTCCTGTATTTCAATCCGAATCAGTTAGCAATAGCAAACCCCGATGAGCCACCGATTTTAAAAGATAGAAAGAAGAATCAAATTTAATTTTTCTTCTTCCTTCTTCCTTCTTCCTTCTTCCTTCGTTACCAGCCTTTAGCCAAAGCTTGATATCCAATTAGTTTATAAGTCAGTTTGGCTGCTGTAAATTCTGATACTACGGAATCTACAACTGGTGCTAATTCCATAATGTCACAGCCAAGGACTTCGTAGGATTCGCAGAGGCGGCGCAAAAATCCCGTGAGGGAATACCAGTTTAGTCCGCCCGGTTCCGGGGTTCCTACTCCTGGTATTAAAGTGGGGTCGATACCGTCTAGATCGATAGTCAGAAACACCCGGCGAGTTTTAATACTTGAAAATGCACGTTCCATCCAATCTGGCTGTGTGGCTATTTCCCTTGCCCGAATTACATTTAACTGTTTCTCCTTAATTAAATCTGCTTCCTCCTTACAAATGGCACGAATGCCAATTTGCAGTGTTGGCAAACCCATATCAACTATCCGCCGCATGACGCAGGCATGATTGTAAATAGAGCCTTCATACTCGTGGCGGAGATCGCCATGAGCATCAATTTGAATGACTGTGAAAGGTTCATCAGGATAGGATAGACGGTAAGCTTCGACTACTCCGGCCGTGATGCTGTGTTCGCCGCCGATAGCGATGACAAATTTGTTTTCGGCAATAAGCTGCTGTATGGTTTTTTGAGTTACTTGCAGCATTTCCAACGAGGATACTCGCTGACCGTTACGAGTATCTGCAATTGGGTAGTTAGTATAAATACCTACATCGTAGCAGATTTCTCTATCTAGTTCCTCATCGTAGCATTCAAGTTGATGGGATGCTTCTAGAAGTGCTGCCGGCCCGTTTTCGCAGCCTCGTCGATAGGTGGTTGTGGCTTCGTAAGGGATTGGTAAAATCACGACGTGGGCTTGATCGTAGTCTGGTACGATTTCAGACCCTAGAAATGGTACAACTGAAGTGGTAGCGATCGTGGTCGGCATAGTGGAAATTCAGATAGATCGAGGTAAGGAAGTTTGCATTTCTGATCCTGACACAGGAATGTTACTGAGTGCAAAACCATCATATAGAGAAATTATCGAACCTGGGGCGGGTGTTTCCGCTGCGTTTATTATAAAAGGTAAAGAGCGATCGAGGATTTGCGGGAGTGCGATCGCCTAGATCGTCAGCACTCCATAGATTTTTTTAACACACAAGCAAGCATTACAGGCTCAGTCTGCAAATAGATCTCTAAATTTCACCAAACAAAAAACTCACAGACTTTTTGCGCTGAAAGCCCACCCCTTCAGAGGTCGCGATCGAGAAATACTCCTTTAGGAATAGTGCCCTATTTCTGGAAATTTCACACATATTATTTTTGATTGGGGGGCGTTATTCTCGATCTCTCAAAAGTAGCTAAATTAGAGAATAGTAAGTAAAAGGAAACTGCCTTGTGCCCTTTCAAAAGTAAGGCAAATATTTATACATTATCGAAGCAATGATAGCAACTTTACCTACATCTCAAACCTGGACATGGCGAGGCTTTCCCATTTCCTACCAAGCTCAAGGTCAAGAAGGGCCGGCAGTGGTATTCGTACACGGTTTTGGTGCATCCTGCGGCCACTGGCGCAAAAATCTCTCAGTATTGGCCGCGAATTGTCGCTGCTACGCCATTGATTTAATTGGCTTTGGCGGTTCTGCTAAACCTAAGCCCAAAACTGAAATTGATTATACCTTTGAAACTTGGGGCGAACAAATTGCTGATTTCTGTAAAGAAGTTGTCGGTGGGCCAGTATTTTTAGTAGGAAACTCGATTGGCTGTGTCGCAGCAATGCAGGCGGCTGTGGATTTTCCCGAAATAGTTTTGGGTGTAGCTTTACTCAATTGTTCTTTGCGACTACTGCACGATCGCAAACGCGCTGAGCTAGCTTGGTATCGGCGCATGGGCATACCTATTGCACAGAATGTTCTTAATATCAACTGGATCAGTCAACTATTTTTTAAGCAATTAGCAAGGCCGAAAACTGTGCGATCGATTTTACTAAAAGCTTACAAACGTTCTGAGGCAGTGACAGATGAATTAATAGATATGATTATGATACCGGCGCTAGATAGCGGAGCAGTAGATGTATTTATCGCATTTACGAGTTATTCTTCTGGCCCCTTAGCGGAGGATTTACTTCCCCGATTGAGTTGTCCAGCTTTGATTTTATGGGGTGCAGATGACCCTTGGGAGCCGATAGAATTGGGGCGAGAGTTGGCAAATTTTCCTTGTGTTGAAAAATTTGTGGAGTTGGCGGGTGTGGGCCATTGTCCGCAAGATGAAGCTCCTGAGTTGGTAAATCCGGTTTTGTGGGATTTTATTAGGAAAATTGGGATCTGAAGAAGTTGTTAAAGTTTGACGGGTGCGGCTCGCAGATAATGTTAGCTTTACATCAGTCTAAAGACTTGTTTCTTTAGCAGCTACACCTAAAGTTGAAGTCAGGTGTGAAGCTAAATTTTTTTCAAAGGTTTTAAGTATGGTAATTAATGGTACTTCAAGTTTTGACTATCTCCAGGGAACAGTAGAATCAGATAGCCTTGTGGCTTTTGAGGGCAATGATATAGTTTACGGCGACAAGGGAGATGATGCGATCGCAGGCGGCGATGGCAAAGACAAGCTCAACGCCGGTCAAGGTAACGATCTCATCGACGGTGGCGCCGACGATGACATCATCTGGGGAGCAAAGGGCAACGATCGCATTTTAGGCGAAGCAGGTAATGATACTCTCATCGGTGGCAAAGGCAGCGATACCCTCACTGGCGGGGAAGGAAATAATATCTTTGGTATTGCCATTGAAGGCTGCGGCTGTCAAACGATTACCAAAGCCGACTACATTACTGATTTTAAAAATGGCAGCGATATCCTGCGCTTACTTAACGGAGTTAAGTACGAAGATTTAAACATCTTTCAAGGTACAGGTGCTAACAGTAACAATACCATTATTCGCGACAAACTTACCGGCGAGTATATGGCAGTCCTACAAGGAGTTAATGCCAATACAATTACCCAAAATAACTTTGTAACTTTCACGTCAGGTACAGTTGTAACTGACTGGAATACAATCCTACTAGACGCAGTGCGAACAGGTGGCACTCCGCCTCCCATAGCGGCCCGCAATATGGCAATGGTTCACACCGCCATTTATAACGCTGTGAATGCGACCGATCGCAGCCACAGCACTTACAAAGTGGAGTTAGAAGCACCAGGGGGAGCATCAATAGAAGCGGCGGCAGCAGCAGCAGCAAACCGAGTATTAACAAGTTTGTATCCTGCACAGAAAGCTAAGTTTGATGCCGCGATCGCATCATCTTTAGCCACAATTCCTAATAAACAGGCCAAAACCGATGGCATTGCCGTCGGCCTCTCCGCCGCCGACCAAATTATTGCTTTAAGAAGTCAAGACGGCACCAGTAAAGCACTCACTTACACGCCGACAAATAATCCTGGCGAGTGGGTACCAACTCCACCTGCTTTTGCCAATTCCCTATTACCTCAATGGCCAGATGTTGATTGTTTTGCAATGACTAGCGGTTCCCAATTTCGACCATCTGGCCCGCCAGCTTTAGATAGTGCTGAGTATGCAGAGGAAGTCAATTTTGTTAAGGAAATAGGCAAAAAAGATAGCTTAACGCGATCGCCAGACCAAACAGCAATTGCTAAATTCTGGGCGGATGGCGCGGGTACTTTTACACCTCCCGGTCATTGGAACCAAATTGCTCAACAATCATCTGTACTAGCAGAAAATTCCCTAGAAGAGAATGCTCGCTTATTCGCATTATTAAATATTGGTCTGGCTGATGCAGGTATTTGTGCGTGGGATGCTAAGTATGAATATATTCTCTGGCGACCATTGACTGCAATCAGGGAAGCAGAGAAAGATGGCAATCCAGCTACACTTACTGATTCACAGTGGGAACCATTACTAACTACTCCCCCTTTTCCTGAGTACACATCTGGGCACAGTACGTTTAGCGGTGCAGCAGATGCGATTTTGAGCTCTTTCTTTGGTGAAGATTTTTGTTTTGTGGATGTGGGAGACCCTTCTGTTAATAGTTTGCGAAAATTTGATAGCTTTGAAAGTGCAGCAGATCAAGCTGGAATGAGTCGCCTTTATGGGGGGATTCATTTTATGAGTGCTAATCGAGATGGTTTGGCGACGGGGAGAGATTTAGGTAACTACGTTGTCCAAAACTTTTTGGTTTGATGGTGCTTATAGCAACTACTAAAGAGGCGTTGTTACGTAAAGCGTGAGAAAGTCATAGTCAGGACTTACGTACCCAACCAAAGAAACCGGATTTTTTGACGAAAATACTTCGTTGTTATGTAAAGTGTGAGAAAATCATAGTCAGGACTTACGTACCCAACCAAAGAAACCGGGTTTTTTAACGAAAATACTTCGTTATTACCCACAGATTTTCTCAAAAACCCGGTTTCTGGGGCGACCTGCATAAGGCCTATTGGTATAAAACAAAGGTTGTAATTACTTCAATTGTGTTGTAATGGCAGAAATAGGTTATCTTTGCGTAAGTCTTATGATTTTTAAGGTCTTTGACATTTTTAAAAAAATCTTTTAGAATATTGATTATATATAGCTATAACAACCAACAAAATTGTTAGGACATTTTAAGTTCCTGAAGCCGTTCCGCTGATTCCTCACAGCGAACCCCTTGATTCTATATCCCTTCTTTCCTCCCTAGCCCTTTCTTCCCTAGCCCTTTCTTCCCTAGCCCCTAGTCCCTTCTTCCCCTAGCCCCTAGCCCCTAGCCCCTAGCCCCTAGTTATGAAATACCAAGCTTCAGAAAGCTACTCTTCAACCCTCCAAGGCGAACTCAACCAAAAATCAGAAAAACCTGTCATTATCGGCTTAGAAAATGTCACTAAAGTCTATGGCATCGGCGATCTAGAAGTTCGTGCTTTAAACGGTGTCAGCTTGATAGTAAAACAAGGGGAATATTGCGCGATTATGGGAGCATCGGGTTCTGGCAAATCTACAGCTATGAATATTATAGGCTGTCTCGATCGCCCCAGCAGTGGTAGTTATTATTTAGACGGCGTGGATGTCGCGCAAATGCCAGAGGATGATTTAGCTGGTATTCGCAATTTAAAACTGGGGTTTGTCTTCCAACAATTTCATCTGTTACCGCAGTTAACAGCATTAGAAAATGTGATGTTACCGATGGTTTACGCCAGCGTTCCCCCAGCGGAAAGAAAAGAACGAGCAACTGTGGCTTTAACGCGGGTGGGTCTAGAAAGTAGGCTGTACAATAAACCCAACCAACTATCAGGAGGACAACAGCAGCGGGTAGCGATCGCGCGTGCTATAGTCAATCGTCCCGTACTATTATTAGCGGATGAACCTACAGGCGCTTTAGATAGCAAAACTACTCAAGAAGTGATGAATATTTTCACGGAACTTAACGATAGTGGGATGACAGTGGTCATGGTAACACACGAGTCAGATGTAGCGCGTCAAACTCGCCGAATTGTCGTATTCCGTGATGGTGAAGTGATTGACGACGATCTGACACCAGATGACCTCCACAGTGCAGGATTATAGCAGACCTTAATTCTATTCCCTTCTTCCCTAGTCCCTAGCCCCTAGCTATATGCAACTTCATGTAAAATTGGTATAAACCAAACTTAAACTGTTAAGTCTTGTGAGTTTTATTCTCTTAGACTAAACGAATTACCACAACTACAATTTTGGCTAGCATTAGGATTATGAAATCTAAAACCTCCCCCCATCAAATCCTCTGAATAATCCAAAGTAAGACCATTAACATACTTAAGTTGCTCTGGATTTATCGCTACTTGGATTCCCTCAGATTCATACACCAAATCGTCAGGGTTAAGGGTTTCATCAAAAGCCATTGTATAAGACAAGCCACAGCAGCCACTAGATTCCACCCCAAGCCGAAATAAAGCATTGGGATTGGGATGCTTAGACTTAAGACGCATTACCTCAATAGCTGCTGGTTTGTTTAAGTGAATCATTAAAAAATTTATAGCTAGGGACTAGGGGAAGAAGGGGCTAGGGGTTAGGGGCTAGGGAGGAAGGGAAGAAGGGAAGAAGGGAATAGAATTAAGGGTGGAAACAATGAGTGAGTGTCCTAACTGCCAAGAAGGTTGCTATAGGAATGACAATTCAGAAGTCAGAATCAAAGGCTGGATTTAGCCGTTCAGAATAATTTTTACATACTTTAGGATTCCTGACTTCCTCAATTTTCTATTTAGCCTTAGATTCTGTTCGAGCGTAGTCGTCTTGGAAGCGTACAATGTCATCTTCTCCTAAATATTCCCCATTTTGTACCTCAATTAGGATCAGAGGAATCACGCCGGGATTTTCCAGGCGGTGAGAGTGACATTGAGGGACATAAGTAGACTGATTGCTAAAGATAATTTCTTCTTTATCATTGCAGGTGACTTTAGCAGTACCGGAAACAACAATCCAGTGTTCGCTGCGGTGGTGGTGCATTTGCAGACTGAGGCGATGTCCTGGCTTTACTTCAATCCGCTTAATCTTATATCCATTTCCTTCTTCCAGAGTGGTGAAGGAACCCCAAGGTCTTAATTCTGTAGCCGCAACTCCAGTCGAGCTACTAGATGTGCGTAGAGTGGAAACCTGAGAAATTTCTTGAACTTGAACCATGATTTTCTCTCCTTCAGCTTTAAGGCACTAAAATTAACCATAGCAAATTCACCCTAGCTGCTGTTAACTAATTAACCAATCTACATTAAGTCTTCATCCATACTCGCTTACTCTTTAAACAAGCTTTAACTTAGAGAATAAAGCTTGAGATTGCTTTACGTGAGCTCGACGGGAGCGATCGTGATGGTCAATAGGGATGAATGGCTCGCTCGTTTATATGGAGCGTCACGATCGCAACTATCCTGTAAAGACTTTAAGCGTAATCTATATTGTTAATTGGAAAAGCGGAACCAGTATTTTTACTCGCGTGACCCTCTAAACTTTCTAGCTTAGAGAGCGCCTCACCTAGTCGATCCAGCAATCCCCGGATGCGAACCCTAGTTTCTCGATCGGTATCAGGTAGTCGATCTAGCCAAGCAGCAGCCGATCGCTGACCTTCCTGAGCGCCCACAATTAAAGCACCCCAAGCCTTTGCTCCTTCATCCTGGGAATTTACCTTCAGCGCTGCATCTACGCGATTCCAGATGCGATCGCCATCATTTTTCAACATTTTGGCGATCTCAGAACTATTCCCCAAATCTGCCTCAAATACTTGTAAAGCATCATGCCAACGGCCATCAATTAAATCTGCCAGAACTTGCTGACTGGGAGAAGCCCAAGATGCGATCGCCTGAGACTGAGTAACATTAGCATGAAACTTAATCAAATCTAGCTGCGCTTGCGCCTGCGGCGACCAACCCCCCTTCGCCTTAGTCTTCAAAGCCCGCATCATCCCCAAAGCTGGCGACCACAAGCCACTTTTAGCCAACCGTAGCGCATCTTTATAACCAGGATTATTTAAAGCCGGTTCTTCCAAAGAAATTGCCGTCAACTGAATTGGGTTAGGTACAAACTTCCGAGGCTGAACCTGATAAATAGTAAATTGCGGGTCTAAACCTATAGTTTGATCGATCGCCAACTCCGGTTCCCCGCCCCCCGTTACCTGTCGCCAACTCGGAACCTTTCCCGCCGCACCCGTCCACTCCAAGAGCGACATCAAATGAGTTTGGGTAGGATTGTAGTGAACTACCTGCCCGTAGGGAATTTTCTTATCCGCCCGTAATAATTGACCGCTGAGGTTAAACCAAGCCCCGGAACTGGGAACTTTGCCTTCAAAGAGGCTTAAAGCTGTCAGCGGTAAGGATTTATTTGAGCCTTGGCTGTCATTAGCATCAGTGTGGGAAGCAATCACAAAAGATTCCGCCGGGCCTTCCACAGCTACAGAACTCGCCAGCCGATAATATTGCTCAGTTTCATAACTTTGATAGGGAATTTGCACTGGCTGATATACCCGCAGTTCGACAATCTGGCGGCAAGGATTTTTACACACTATAGATACAGTTGACCGCCGCTCTACCATTACAGGTACTAGCAAGTCGGGAACCTCGCGTTCGCTAGATTTCTCCTTGGGAAGCAGCAGCATTTCGCCGGGTATAAGTCCCACTTGCCCTAGACTAGCTCGGATTTGCGAGAGAGTCTGAATCGATTTACCGCTGGCAAAGGGAAGGCGAGACCATTCAGGTAAAAACTGATTGATCCAGATGCTCGCATTCGGATCGACAATTAATTGGTAGCTTAGCCAAGCACCTCCTCCCATTGCACCCGCACCACCCCACAAAACGGTAAGGGCGACAAAATTGGCAAGTGCCTTTTTCCAGAGGAACTTAGAGCCGGATTGGGACGGCTTTGGTCTAGATTTTTGAGGGTTTTGGCGTTTGTTGTTGACCGCCTTCCGGGTAGGCTGAACCTTTCCCTGAGCGATTTTGACGTTCTCAGGGGGTTTTCGCTTCCGGTTTGCGGGTTCAATCTTGTTTTCCATCGGGGGGGAGACTGGGGGAGGGGAGATTGGGAGAGGGGAGATGTGGGGAATTCTTTACTTTTTTAACTTAAAACCACAGCGTTCCAAGGTAACGAAGCAATCTCTCAAAATTGCTTTGGTGTATTCTACTGGCAGAGTTTAGTGGTGCTAGGTGTGAAGCAATCTTTTAAAACTTGTTCATAGCGTTGACCGATGATTTCCCAGGTATATTCGGTTTCGATTAGCGATCGCGCATTTTGTGATAACTCCTCCCGCAATTGTCGATCTTCAAATAAGCGACTAATCGCCTCAACATACTCTTCAAGTTGGTTCCCTCGCAAGGCCCCCAAAGGCGATCCACCGCCGTCAACAGCGAGCCCTTCCAAACCGCGATCGCTAGCTACAACAGGCGTTCCCGCTGCCATTGCCTCTAAAGTTTTATTTTTAATTCCTAGACCAATTCGCATCGGCACTACACAAACTGTGGCTTGATGCAAATATTCTGCCATTGAAGGGACTTGACCCGTTACTGTAATTCCCGACTGCGATCGCAATGCCAATACCTCCGCTACTGGTTTTGATCCCACTATAGTCAGGGTAGCGTCAGGATAACGCTGCTGCAAGGCTGGTAAGATATCTAAACTCAGAAATCGTACTGCGTCAATATTGGCCAAATTATCCATCGCCCCGATAAATATTAATCTATGTCCCCCCGGATCTACTTGTCTGTAGGGAAATTTTGCCAAATCTACGCCATTAGGAATAACTTGAATAGGAACGCAGGAAGAAGAAGGAAGAAGAAAGAAAGAAGGAAATCTCCCTTTCTCTGCTCCCCTGCTCCCCTGCTCCCCTGCTCCCCGCTCAAGAGCTCCCCTGCTCCCCCGCTCCCCGCTCCCCCGCTCCCCTGCTCCCCCGCTCCCCTGCTCCCCCGCTCCCCTGCAACTGCTGCCGATCTTCCTCAGTTGTGACCACAATGCGGGAGAATTTGGAACAGTAGTATTTTTCGTAGCGAGCGAGCAAAGGCAGATTGAGGCGATCGCGCAATGGTTTCTCGGAAGTACCAGTTTCTAGTATCTGTCGGCAACTTCCATAAACTGAACTATGAATATTTACTACCGTCCCCAACCTTTTGCGCCACTCAGGACGTACATAAATCTCATTAACGCTGTGTTCGCAGGTAATCGCATCGCATTTACCCGCTGCGACAAATTCATCTACCCAATTCTGCATTGCTGGAGAATAGATAGATATTACATTCGGAGGCCTTCCCTCCAGTAAAAACCGACTAAATCGCTGCACTTTTCCACCCCATCCCCAACCAACAGCTACCTGGGGACGAGGGAAAATCGCTAAGTCTTGGACATAGTGGCGCAGTTGCTCTATTTCTACCTCTGTCACGTCGTGCGATCGCAGTGTTGCCAGAGTGATAGAATGTTGCTGACTCAAATATTTCAACAAATTAAACGTCCTTACTTGAGTTCCACCCCGCCCTGGCGGATAAGGAAAAGTTGAGGAAAGTATCAAAATCTTCATATTGGTATGCAAAAAGTCAATAAATAAAAATATTAGGACGTAGCCAGATATCCTTATTGTCTCCTAGATCCTTAAATCCTTCTTCCCCTAACCCCTAACCCCTAACCCCTAGTCCCTAGTCCCTAGCTATAATGGACGATTCATCTATCAAAGCATTACTCGAAGACCTGAAAGACGCGGATGAAAGAGTACGCGATCGTGCTACTACAGAACTATGGCGTAGTTGGTTTGAGCAAAAAGGAGCTTACGGGATGGAAATGCTCAGGCGATCGCAGATTCTGCTCGATGCTGGTGACTTTTCTCGTGCCTTAGATATCCTCACAAAACTAATAGCAGATAGTCCTGATTTTGCCGAAGCTTGGAACAGAAGGGCTGTACTTTATTACACTCAAGGCGACTATCAAAAATCCCTAGATGACTGCGAAGAAGTTATCAAAATTAACCCGATTCATTTTGGAGCATTGCACGGTCTTGGTTTATGTTACGCTGCACTAGGAAATTATAGAAAAGCCATCGTTGCTTTTCGCCAAGCTTTGGAAATTCAGCCCTATTCCTTAGTTAATCAAAAATTGATTTTGGAATGTACTGCTCGGCTTAATTAAAAGAGGGGCTAGGGGCTAGGGGCTAGGGGCTAGGGAAGAAGGAAGAAGGAAGAAGGAGACGGGGAGAATTTTTACCAATTACCAATTACCAATTACCAATTACCAATTACCAATTACCAATTACCAATTACCAATTAACAATTAGTAGCCAACTAAAATTGTGGTTAAAATTAGTGTTTGCATCCCTACTTACAATCGCGTACATTTACTTTTAAATGCCATTGAAAGTGTCTTAAAGCAGACTTATACAGACTTTGAGTTGATCGTATGCGATGATGGTTCAAATGATAGCACTCCCATCGTTATGTCTGAATTGAATGCTGCTAATATTCGCTATATACGCCACTCTCAAAATATTGGAAAAAGTAACAATATGCGATCGGGGTTTGCAGCAGCAAAAGGTCAATATTTTATCAAATTTGATGATGACGATCGCTTAGTTCCAGACTTTCTAGTCCGGACATCTGCTATTTTAGATAAAAGCCCAACTATTGATTTTGTTAGTACAGATCACTGGATAATTGATAGTAATAATTCTCGCGATCAAATCGCGACTAAACTCAATTCACAGCGATGGGGACGAAGCGAACTTTCGGGGGGAATAATTGATAATTTACTAGAAGTAGTTTTTATTAAACAAAGCCTACAAGTTGGCGCAACTTTATTTCGCCGTAATGTTCTGCAAGAAGTAGGTTTTATGCGCCCCAATCTCCAAAACTGCGAAGACAATGATTTATTAGTCCGCCTTGCTATAGCCGGGAAAAAATGCTATTATTTACCTGAGCCATTAATGGAATATCGCTGGCATTCACAGCAGCAAGGTATTCATCGAGCTATCCCTTATTTAACAGACAAATTGAGTTATTTAACGAGTTATGAGTTTGATGCAGACAAGCTAGAATTAGTTAGACTTAAGCGGATTGCAGAAACAGAATTAGTGTTAGGTTTGCGGTTGATAGAGATTGGTGAAAACGCAAAAGGTCGGCAAATGATTTTTGCCAGCAAGTCATTCTCAACGGCAAAGGCATGGACTGGTTTAGGATTATCACTTTTGCCGATGGAGTTAAGGGAAAAAGGGTTTAAGATTTTGCGGCAATTACGTAATTGAGAAGAGTTACTTAGGGATTCTCCTAGTTGATATTATTCAACCAATTCATTAAATCTGCTTGGCTAGAGAAATCTAACAGCGCCTCACTTAATAACTCTAATTGAGTAAATGATAAGGCGCGAATTCTTTGTTCCGTAGAGGGTGTAAGGGTTCCCACGCGCCTACTCAATTGGCGCAAAGTCTGTAACAGTGCTTGCTGCTGTTGACCTTGTTGCAAGCCTTGTTGCAAGCCTTGTTGCAAGCCTTGTTGCAAACCTTGTTGTAAGCCTTGTTGTAAGCCTTGTTGTAAGCCTTTTTGCAAGCCTTTTTGGATAATTTCTTGGTAAAACAGAGATTCTTCCATAATATCCTCTCGAAATAGTTGACGAACCACGTTAGGTTGATGCAGCAAACCAGCTAATATACTGGTACAAGCTAAAACTTCCCGTCGCTGTGCGAAGTCTGCAATCAAATCCACTTGTGCTGCTACTTGCTCTAACAATGCTAAGGGTGAGTCAGTACGAGTTAATGGTGCTAAGGGTAGTAAAGCAGGGTCTGCTAAAAAAGTGCAGAATCTTGTTCCCACAAGCGAATGACACGGTAGCGATGTAGAGTGTTTTGTTGTTGAAAACTGTCTACAGCAACTAGATGTGAGTCAATCCGCTTTAAGAAAATTACTACTTGTTCTATTTTACACTCATATTGCCCGTAAAGGCGTACCCAATAGTTCAGCATTCGGAAGGGAATCGGAGGCACAGAATAGGGTAATCTTTCAAATTCAAGGTGGAGGATGGTGTCTCCGACGCGCAGTAGAATTAGGGAGTCGGCGCGGAGTGGTTCGGCGGGAAGTTCGGTTTTGAGCAGTTCGATATTGGTAGATTCTATATTAGGAAGTAACCAGCGGACGAAACTTGCTGGATTCTGTGCGGCTATGTATTTACAGGTGTTGTCGTAGGTCAAGGCTGTTGTAATTCGAGAGTGTTTTAAAGATTTTAATCTGTTTAGGTAGGAGTTGGAAGGAAGAAGGCGATTGGACTTTTTACAGTCTCTTATATTTTACCTGTTGCACCATCAAAGAAACAGCCTTGACATCGCCTCAAATCTTGGCTTTAAATTTGATAATCCAAAAACTCTGAATCTTGCAGAACAATTCGATGAACGGAAAGGCGGTTAATCAAACCTTGCTGCTCAAAATTATTCAGAGCACGGGTAATTGTCACGCGGGTTGTACCCAGAAATTCAGCAATGTCTTGATGGGTTAAGCTGAGATCGATAAGCTGTCCATGCTTTATCTGAGAACCAAACTTTTTGGCTAACCAAAGCAAGAGATGATAAAGCATGGCATCAACCTTTCTACTATAGTGCTAGGAAGAAGATTAATTAACGGCGTTTTTCCTGATTATCGTGTCGATCTTTACTGAAATTCCCACTGTTGGGCTGCAAATTTCCCTTATTACAGCCTGGTTAGGTTTGATTTTACTTGTAGCTGAGGGACTAAATCGGTTTACTTCGGCAGATCCAGAGATATCCCGGAAGATAGTACACATTGGTTCGGGGAATGTGATTTTGCTGGCGTGGTGGCTGAAAATTCCGGCTTGGGTGGGGATTGGGGCGGGGATTGTGGCGGGCGCGATCGCACTCATCTCTTACTTGATTCCTATTTTACCCAGCATTAACAGCGTCGGCCGACAAAGTTGGGGTACTTTTTTCTATGCTGTCAGCATCGGTGTTTTAATTGCTTGGTTTTGGCCTGTGCAACTACCACAATATGCTGCCTTGGGTATTCTTGTAATGACTTGGGGAGATGGACTAGCTGCTGTGATTGGTCAGCGTTTTGGTAAACATACTTATCAAATTTGGGGAATGCAGAAGAGTTGGGAAGGTTCTTTTACTATGTTTTTAGTTAGTTTTGCTGTTAGCAGTTTAATTTTACTGGCTGTTCAAGGTAATGTTTGGCAAACTTTGGGGGTTTCAGTTGTTGTTGGTTTAGTTGCGACTACTTTGGAATCTTTCTCCAAATTTGGCATGGATAATCTGACTGTACCGATAGGTACTGCTGCGATCGCGTTTTTCTTGAATCAATTGTAATGCCTCCCTCTAGGCGGTGAAGATATAGCAACCTTCTTGGTAGTTAGGACGTTCTGAATTACTAAAACTCGCTGATTCTATTCTCTTCTTCCCCACTTCCCCATCAGCCCCATCTGCCCCATCTGCCCCTAGCCCCTAGTCCCTAGTCCCTAGCCCCTATGCTATACCGAGGGCGGTGTTAGGCCATCAAAAGCCCCATGCACTGTAGTTGTGGATGGGGCTGATTTGATTTATTTAAAAGTGAGTTCACATTACCGTTGTTGTGTTTCTACAGTCTCAGGCGATCGCCTTACCTCATCTAAAGTAATTACCTTGGGAGGTAAACAAGTAGAAATCCCTGAATGGCTTCTTAATCTGCCGACTTATCTTTTAACGGTTGGCCTTCAAAAGGCTGTACGCCAACGACAGGATACTTGTCATCAGTGGGGCTGAAAATCCGCATCGCTGCTTCCGAAACAAAACGCATGGCATCTCTAACACTTTTGGAAAGATTCATACTGTCCACCTCGTTTGTCTAGGTCTTAATATACTTTATATATTAATGTCAGTTTTGATCTGGGGATCGGATTAGCAATATTTATTTTTATTCCTTATTAGTCCGCAATCATTAACAGAACTTACCCAGGATTATAGCTATTTTTATATAATTCACCATAACATAAATAGGAATTACCCAATAGCATCTGTAACGCCGCCCTCTGGAAAGTAAAAATACTACCCAGATGATGGCGCTACAAAATCTGCTACGTAAATCCTAAATTAGTAGTCGTTTTCAGACGACTTTGGTTATGAGGCAGGGGTTTTAACCCTTGATAGCTCGTAGGTTTGAGAGCCTGAAATCGCTTCGTCTCTATACCCGCTCCTCGATCGTCACCAACTATAAGCAAGCTCATGGTCAGGTGATTATCACAAATTTTTATCAAATCTTGACTAGACAGATTTGGTATATTTCACTATAATTAAAAAAACCAAGCTTGCAGGGATTTGTCCCATGAAAACTGCCACTGAAAGCGACACGACCATCGGCTTGACCGCTGGGGAAGACCAAGAATTAACGCTTTCCCCACAGGATTATAGTCTGTTAACTGACCTCTACCAGTTGACGATGGCGGCTTGTTATGTGGGGGAGGGGTTGGAGCGACAGCAGGCTAGCTTTGAGCTGTTTGCTCGCAGGTTCCCAGAAAATTTTGGCTATTTGATTGCGATGGGTTTAGCCCAAGCATTGGATTATTTAGAGAAATTCAGCTTTAGTCCAGCACAGATTGAGGCTTTGCAGTCTACGGGAATTTTTGCGAATGCTCCTGAGCGATTTTGGGAGTTGTTGGCGACGGCCCGCTTTACTGGCGATGTTTGGGCGGTTCCAGAAGGGACGGCGGTGTTTGCAAACGAGCCATTGCTGAGGGTGGATGCTCCTTTGTGGCAAGCTCAGCTAGTGGAAACTTATTTGCTGAATGCGATTAACTATCAGACTTTGATTGCGACGCGATCGGCTAGGCTGCGCGATGTGGCGGGGCCGCAAGCTCAACTGCTGGAGTTTGGGACGCGCCGCGCTTTTGGCCCTCAAGCTTCTATTTGGGCGGCTCGTGCGGCCTTGGCTGCGGGTTTGGATGCGACTTCTAATGTTTTGGCAGCTTTGAAGTTGGGCCGCAAACCTGCGGGTACGATGGCTCATGCTTTGGTGATGGCGATCGCGGCTGGTGAGGGAAGCGAGGAGGGGGCGTTTGCGGCGTTTCACCGATATTTTCCGGGTGCGCCCCTGTTGATCGATACTTACGATACAATTGCTGCGGCGCGTCAGTTGGCGGAACGGGTAAATCGGGGTGAAATGCGACTGGAAGGGGTGCGGTTGGATTCGGGGAATCTGGTGGAGTTGTCGCGGGAAGTGCGATCGCTACTTCCGGGAGTGCCGATTTTTGCTAGCGGCGATTTGGATGAGTGGAAAATTTTTGAGTTGAAGAATTTGGGTGCTTGCATTGATGGCTATGGGTTGGGAACGAAACTGGTAAGTGGAGAGCCTGTGAATGGTGTTTATAAGTTAGTAGAAATTAATGGAATTCCGGTGATGAAGGAGGCTAGTGGGAAGGCGACTTATCCAGGCCGTAAGCAAATTTTTAGATATTTGCAAAATGGCCAAGTGAGGGGAGATTGTTTGGGATTAGTAACGGATGTTGTTAATCAGTCTTCTGTTCCGTTGATGGAATTAATGGTTAAGGATGGCGAACGGGTGCGGCCGGTAGAAAGTTTAGATGCGATCGCGCAGAGAACGGCCGCTTCTGTGGCTAGTCTTCCCGCTGAAACTCGCCGCTTAGATAACCCAATATCCCCGGTAGTAGAAATTTCGCCAGAGTTAGAAATTCTCACTCAACGAACAAAAAAGCGATGATTGTTAACAGTTAACAGTTAACAGTTAACAGTTAACTTTAATTAGCGATTAGCAATTAGCCATTAGCCATTAGCCATTAACAATGAAAACAATCGCTTTATTTGGTACAAGTGCCGATCCGCCCACTGCGGGACACAAAACTATTCTTAGTTGGCTTTCTCAACATTTTGATTGGGTAGCAGTTTGGGCCTCTGATAACCCTTTTAAATCTCACCAGACATCATTAGAACACCGTTCAGCGATGTTGCTGCTAACAATTCAAGAAATTAATTCGCCCAGAAATAACATTTGCTTGCACCCAGAACTTAGCAGTCCTCGGACGCAAGAAACAGTGGAAAAGGCAAAATTGATGTGGGGAGATGCCGATTTAACAATGGTTATCGGTTCTGACTTGGTAACGCAGTTACCACGCTGGTACAAGATTGAACTATTGTTAAAACAAGTGAAGTGGCTGGTAGTACCGCGTCCCGGTTATCCACCGGAAGAGATAGATTTGAGACAGTTGAGGCGAATGGGTGCGGAAGTTGCGATCGCATCTTTGACTGGCCCAAATGTCTCTTCTACAGCTTATCGTGAAAAAGGAGACACGGAAGCCCTAACGCCTCCCATTGAAGCTTATATCCACAGGGAGCATTTGTACGCATGGCTGGACGAGGCGAAAAAAAGAGTAAAAGTTACTCACTAGCAGACTTCAAAGTAGGAGTCGATAACGTGATTTTCTCAGTCGATACTGTACAAAATCGCCTGCTAGTTTTGTTGGTAATGCGGCAAGATGAACCTTTCTTAGATCATTGGAGTCTTCCGGGTACGCTGGTGAGGGAAGGAGAATCTCTTGAAGATGCAGCTTATCGGATTTTGGCCGAGAAAATCAGAGTAAAAAATCTGTATTTAGAGCAATTGTACACTTTCGGAGATCCGGGGCGAGATCCTAGAGAATTTACCAGGGGTGTTCGCTATCTTTCTGTAAGTTATTTTGCTTTAGTCAGGTTTGAAGAAGCGGAATTAATTGCTGATGGTGTGAGTGGAATTGCTTGGTATCCAGTTAAACAAGTACCGCAGTTAGCATTCGATCATAACCAAGTTTTAGAATATGGTTATCGCCGTTTGCGTAACAAGCTTGAATACAGTCCAGTTGCTTTTGAAGTATTACCGGAGGTCTTTACTTTGGGTGAGCTTTATCAACTTTACACTACTATTCTAGAAGAAAATTTCTCCGATTATTCTAATTTTCGCGCTCGGTTGTTAAAATTAGGTTTCTTATCGGATACTGGGGTAAAAGTGTCGCGAGGCGCTGGTCGTCCCGCTAGTTTATATCGCTTTGATAAAAATGCTTTTGCCCCTTTTAAGGATAAGCCGTTAGTGTTTATTTAGTCGTAAGTCTATTGGCTATAATACGAAAATATAGTTTTGAAACACTCTCGACATTCGGCGATTGAAATCGCTACTAAACAAACAAAGTCCGCCTACGCGGACTAAAAAATAAAGGGGATATTTAAGCCGGAGTTGGTATGCTTAAAAAAGCGGTTTGAACCGCTATTAAGGGAGTTCAACTAACAACTAACAACTAATAATAATTATGAAAATTGCAATTGCACAACTCAATCCTACTGTGGGCGATTTAACTGGCAACGCAAAACTAATCCTAGATGCCGCTAAAAAAGCGGCTGACGCTAATGCGAACCTGCTGCTAACGCCAGAACTTTGTTTAGTTGGTTATCCGCCGCGCGACTTATTAATTAATCCCGGTTTCATCGAAGCTGCGGGCCAACAATTACAGCAATTAGCACAGAATTTACCGCAAAATTTGATTGTCTTAGTAGGAACTGTAATTCCTAATCCCCACGCTGGGAAACAGGGCGGGAAGCCGTTATTTAATAGCGTTGCTTTGCTAGAAAATGGGGAAGTTAAGCGAATTTTTAATAAACGCTTGTTGCCTACCTATGATGTTTTTGATGAAGACAGATATTTTGAGCCTGGTGAAAAGAGCGAATATTTTACTATTGGAAAACATAAGATCGGCGTGACTATTTGTGAGGATTTGTGGAACAATGAAGAGTTTTGGGGAAAAAGGAGTTATGCTGGCGATCCTTTTTCTGACTTAGCCAAAATGGGTGCAGATTTAGTAGTGAATTTATCAGCTTCCCCTTACAGCGTTGGTAAACGAAAACTCCGAGAGGCGATGTTACGGCATAGCGTTACTCGTTACGGCAAACCTATTATTTATGCTAATCAAATAGGTGGAAATGACGATTTGATTTTTGATGGTAGTAGTTTTGCTTTAAATCGGTTGGGTGAAGTTGTTTGTTCCCTAACTGCTTTTGAATCTGATTTTGTATTGTTAGAATATGATGAGAATCAGCGAGATTTGTTGCCTAATGTAATTAAACCTCTCCCCGAATCTAGCGATGGAGAAATTTGGGAAGCGCTGGTTTTGGGAGTGCGAGATTATGTCCGCAAGTGCGGTTTTTCTAAAGTTGTGCTAGGTTTAAGCGGTGGGATAGATTCAGCTTTGGTAGCTGCGATCGCAACTTTTGCTCTGGGTGCAGAAAATGTCTTAGGCGTGCTCATGCCTTCCCCTTATAGTTCCGATCATTCTGTTAAAGATGCTGAAGAATTAGGTAAAAATCTCGGCATTACTACAGAAATCATCCCTATCGGCGAATTGATGAAAGTTTATGACAAAACTTTAGATCCTTTGTTTGCAGAGACAACTTTTGGGCTCGCAGAGGAGAATATTCAATCGCGGATTCGCGGTAATTTGTTAATGGCCATCTCTAATAAATTTGGGCATCTCCTACTTTCGACGGGCAATAAGTCAGAAATGGCTGTGGGTTATTGCACGCTTTACGGTGATATGAATGGCGGTTTAGCTGTAATTGCCGATGTTCCGAAAACTCGCGTCTATTCGCTGTGCCAATGGTTGAATAGTGGAGAATTGGGAACAACATTCCTCCCCTTACTAAGGGGGGGCGAGGGGGGGTGGAATTACCAATTACCCTAAAGAGATTATCCCCGTCAATATTATTACTAAACCACCAAGTGCTGAATTGAAACCGGGGCAAGTAGATCGAGATTCTTTACCACCTTATGATGTTCTGGATGATATTCTACACCGATTAGTTGAAAAACACGAATCAGCTCAACAGATTATAGCTGCTGGACATGATGAAATGGTGGTTAAGCGTGTAGTGCAGTTGGTGATTAGGGCAGAGTTTAAGCGGCGACAAGCGCCTCCAGGGTTGAAAATTAGCGATCGCGCTTTTGGCACTGGTTGGCGAATGCCTATTGCTAAAACTTGGGTTCAGTAAAAATAGGCAAGATACCTGTTTTACAGGCTGCAATCAGTTATGGATGATCTATAATAGGATGTGTGGAGTAGAAAGGAAGTTGAACTATAAATTAAATTATTACCAGACCAAATAGGAGGATCAATAGATTGCTATTGTCAAAATTCCCAAGGATGGTTTAATGACTGAGGATAAAGATTGGATGACCTTTTGGCAGAATGAATAAAATAATATTTCAATGGGATGAGCAAAAAAACAAAATTAATCAACAAAAGCATGGTATTTCTTTTGAAGAAGCTGAATCAGTTTTCTTTGATGACTATGCCCTTCAATTTTGGGATGAAGATCATTCCCACGAAGAAGAACGTTTTTTACTTTTGGGCATAAGCTCTAAAATGAGAATATTAATTGTAGTTCATTGTTTTAGAGAAGAGGATTCTCTCATTAGAATTATCTCAGCAAGAAAAGCAACTAAAAATGAAAGTCAAGAATATAGGAGATAAAACAATGGAACCGGAATACGATCTTTCAAAAATGAAAAAAAGACCTAATCCTTTTGCTAAACAGTTAAAAAAACAGGTCACGATTTCTCTCGGAATTGATGTAATTGAATATTTTGAAACTATGGCTCAGGAAAAAGGTATATCTTCTCAGGAACTAATTAACCTTTATTTGCAAGATTGTGTTGTTTCTAAGCGGAAATTATCTCTAAATTAGCCTACCAACAACCACAGAAATCGGGTTTTTACTTAGAGACTGTTGGGGAAAACCAGATATCTCTAAAAAAATTGGTTTATCAAGGAAATCCGAGCACATTTTCTCTAGATACAATCCCAAAAATAATCTCTCTTCTTGCCGGATTTCCTTACAAAAATTTTCTGAAGAACTGCCAGCTTTGAATTAGGGTATAGATTAGGAAATATTGTATAATAAACCCAAAATCTAACATCTAAAATAGAATGACTAATATTGATGGTACTCCTAGTTTTGATTTTTTACAAGGAACTCTCAACAACGACACTTTGAGAGGACTTGCAGGTAACGATACCATCCAAGGTTTAGGGGGAAATGACTTAATTTTTGGCAATCAAGACAGCGATTCCGTCATAGGTAATGAAGGTGCAGATACTCTTTTTGGCGGACAGGGAAATGATACCTTTTATGGCAGTGAAGGTAACGATATAATTAATGGCGATCGCGGTCAAGATTTCCTGATTGGTGGCGAAGGCACAGATATTTTAACTGGTGGTGTCGGTGACGATCTATTTGTCCTCGACACCGCAGGCGCATCTAGCTTAGCTGATGCAGATAAAATTACCGATTTTGGCAACGGTAACGATCGCCTAGTTTTGACAGGCGGACTGAAGTTTAACGACTTAGATATTTTTTTGACGGAGGGTAATGCAGTTGTGAAAGATCGGCTTACAGGCAAATATTTAGCAGTTTTACAAGGTGTTAACAACCTAATAGATTCAAATTTTATCTCCTTGATTGGTGGCATAGAACAAGGTCAAATTTTACCAGTTTCTACTACTACCAATATCTCAGGTAATGCGATTGGATTGGAAGTAGCGCAGACTCCTATTGAACAAGCGATCGGTTTAATGTACCGCAGTGAATTACCCGATAATCGGGGGATGTTGTTCCCCATTGAACCGCCACGAAATGTTAAATTTTGGATGAGAAACGTGCCGATCGCATTAGATATGATTTTTCTTCGGGAGGGGGTAGTGCAAGCTGTAATCGCCAATGCACCGCCTTGTTTTGCTGAATCTTGCCCTACTTATGGGCCAGATGCGATCGTTGATGGAGTGATTGAACTCAGGGGAGGGAGGGCGGCAGAATTAGGGTTGAAAGTAGGCGATCGCGTTTTTTAATGGGAAGATTTTTTTATAGGATTTACTTCCTTCTTCCTTCTTCCTTCGTCTAAGTAGGTGGACATAAATAAACGCTATAAATTGTAAGGTGGGCGCTCGCCGTAACCATCTTCTTCTATGAGTTACAGGTTTTTTGCGGCGAGCGCCCACCCTACGTTTAATTATGTCCGACTACTTATATGAGCATCGCCAAACCCCCACTCCGAAAATTCCGGCTCCGCACCAGCGTTGTGTTGCCCTTTGTCCTGCAAATTGTGGCTGCTGTTGGGTTTGTTGGTTATCTCTCCTTCCGAAATAGTCAACAGTCAATTAACGAGTTGACCTTCCAACTTAGCAATAAAGTTACTGGTCAAATCGATCGACATCTGGAAAGCTATCTAGAAAAACCTCATTTATTGCAGGGGGTTTTGGCCTCAGCATTTCGCAATGGTAATTTAGACCCAAATGATTTTCAGGCTCTAGAGCGACAATTTTGGTCAGATATTAAACTAACAGATTCAGTTGACTACATTTATCTTGGCAAAGACAACGGCGATTTTATCGGAGTGCAGCGATACCTTGATGGTAAATTAGTAGTTAAGTTTCGCGATCGCACGACGGATTCTAATCGAGTAGTTTATGAGATCGAGCAACCGGGCGATCGCTTTGAGCAATTGCAATCTAAGCCCTACGATCCGCGCGATCGACCTTGGTATACTGTTACTATGGCTGCTAAAGCACCAACTTGGACTCCGATTTTCACCTCAAAAAATTTGGGCGTTTTACAGATTTCTCCTACTACTCCTGTCTACGACTCCCAAGGGCAATTGGTGGGAGTTTTGTCTACAAATTTGCTGCTAGCACAACTAAATCAATTTCTTAATGGCTTATCTATTAGCAAGTCGGGTGAAGCTTTTATCATGGAGAGATCGGGAGATTTAGTCGCCAGTTCAACTTCCGAAATTCCTGCGGTTAAAGTTCCGGGAAAAGAAGAGCCAGGGCGCTTGAAGGCTTTGGATAGCAAGGAACCCATCATTCGATTCACTGCTCAAAAATTGCAAGAACAAAGCAATACTTTGAACCAAATTCAAAAACCTCAGCAATTTCAGTTTGTGTTAAATGGTAAAACGCAACTGGTGCAGATTTCTCCACTACAACAGGTTAAAGGATTGGATTGGTTGATTGTGGTTGTGATTCCCGAAGCAGACTTTATGGCTCAAATTTATGAGAATACTCGTAACACGATATTGTTTGTAATAGTAGCATTGGGAATTGCGATCGCCATTGGCATTCAGACGGCTAATTGGATTACTCGTCCGTTGCTACGAATGTCCCAGGCATCAACAGAAATTGCCCAAGGAAATCTCGATCAACAGATAGAAACCAGTCCCATTCTAGAAATTGATATCTTAAGCCATTCTTTTAATGATATGAGTAGGCAATTGAAGGATTCTTTTGCTGCTTTACACCAAAGTCAAGAAGAGTTACGCCTTGCCAATGAAGAGTTAGAAAATCGGGTAGAACGGCGCACGGCTCAATTACGTAAGGAAAAAGAAAGATCGGAACAACTATTATTAAATATCTTACCATCTGAGATTGCGGAACGCTTGAAAAAAACGAACGAATCTCCGGCAGAACACTTTGAGGAGGCGACTATTTTGTTCGCTGATATTGTTGGCTTCACCAGCCTATCATCGCGCATGGAACCGATGGAGTTAGTCGGGGGACTTAATCAAATTTTCTCTGCCTTCGATCAGTTGACAGAAAAGTATAATCTGGAAAAAATCAAAACTATTGGTGATGCCTATATGGTAGTAGGCGGATTGCCTCTTCCGCGTTCAGATCATGCTACGGCAATTGCTAATATGGCATTAGATATGCAGGCTTATATGCAAAGTCTAGATAGCATTTTTGGGGAATCTTTGGAAATACGTATTGGCATTAATAGCGGGCCAGTTATTGCTGGAGTTATTGGTATTAAGAAATTTATCTACGATCTTTGGGGAGATGCTGTTAATGTGGCTTCTCGGATGGAATCTCATGGCAAACCTGGTTATATTCAGGTGACAGAGGCTACTTATGCTCATTTGAAAGATGATTATATACTGGAATCAAGGGGTACGATTGCTGTGAAAGGTCGGGGAGAAATGACGACTTACTGGTTAGTGGGTAGGCGATCGATTGAATGTTAATAGTTGAGGCAGGTTCTGGTTTGATTGTGATAATTGTGATAGGATTAGTAAATAATGGTTCTCTCGGCTAATCTCTCCCTACGCAATATGGATCAACTACGCCGCCAAGCTTATCTTAATCTGATTGAATTGCTACTGAATTGCCCCAATGGGGAAGAAAAGCAAATTTTGCAGGCAAACTCTGAGTTAGTTGATGCGGGGTTGGTACAGGTAATGCTAGAGAGGGCAAACAATCTGAGAACTGATAACTACCTGGATGATGCTAATTCTTTAATGACTCTTGCAGGGCATCTAATGGGTAGTTATGGCAATACAATGGTAGAGAAATTGTCACCCTCCATTTACCTTAAATTTTTAACGGAAGTGTTGCAGGTAACTTTAAAGGGCAAGGGCGATCCTAATGTAATTTATCCCCTGCTGCGGGATAATCTCAACTTAGTTAATGATAATTTGGCTGTGGCGTTGCGAAATTGGGCGAGGGAAACTTTGCCACACTCAGATAGCCAAGAAATCCGCATTTCTATAATAGAAGTTGTTGGCAATTTTTGCAATGCAATCCGGCAATTTCCTTTAGGCAGCAGGGCGAGTAATTTAGAAATTGCCATTGCAGGTTATGAAGTTGCCCTGACTGTTTTTACCCGTCAAGAATATAGTAAAGATTGGGCAGCGACTCAAAATAATTTGGCGATTACCTACAACAACAGAATCAGAGGCGAAAGGGCGGATAATCTAGAAATGGCTATTTCCGCTTATAGGGAAGCTTTGTCAGTTGACACCCGCGAGACATATCCTGAAGATTGGGCAATGACTCAAAATAATTTGGGGACTGCCTACGACCAGAGAATCAGAGGGGAACAAGCCCAGAATTTGGAACTGGCGATCGCCGCTTATTTGGCATCATTGGAAATTCGCACTCGCGAGAAATTTCCTGAAGAATGGGCAATGACTCAAAATAATTTGGGGAATGCCTACCGCAACAGAATCAAAGGCAAAACAGACGATAATATAGAACTGGCGATCGCCGCTTTTGAGAAAGCGTTGGAAGTTTACACCTGCGACACATTTCCTAAAGATTGGGCAAGGTGCCAAAATAATTTGGGGCTTGCCTACAGCAACAGAATCAGAGGCGAAAAAGCGGATAATCTAGAAATGGCGATTTCCGCTTATCATAAAACTTTATCAGTTTATACGCGCGAGGCATTTCCAGAAGATTGGGCAATAACTCAAAATAATTTAGCGAATGCCTACAGCGGCAGAATCAGAGGTGAAAAAACGGATAATCTAAAAATAGCAATTTCCGCCTTGCAAGCAGCTTTATCCGTTAGCACTCGCGAGGCATTTCCGATAAATCATGCTAAAACTTTATATAATTTAGGACTTGCCTACCGAAATAATTCCCAACTCCCAGAAGCTTACAATACCTTGAACACTGCAATTGAGACAGTCGAATCAATGCGGACTGAAATCATTAGGGGCGGCGAAGCTGACAGACAGAAATTAGCTGAAGAATACAATAGAATTTCTCATATAATGGTGGAAGTTTGCCTAGAAATGCAAAATAAAACCGCCGCCCTAGAATACATCGAACGCAGCAAAACCCGAAACCTAGTAGAATTGTTTTACAATGCCCGCAGTGTCCAGAAAAATGGACAGCCGATTAGTTGTCAGGAAATTCGCACTCTGTTAGGTGAAGATGAAGCAATTTTGGAATGGTATATCACCTTTAACGGCTTTAAAGTTTTTATTATTACCAGCAACTCCACCCAACCTGATATCTGGCACTCTTCAGATCAAGACTTGGACGCACTAGAGGAGTTTCAGCAGGAATATATCAATGAATACATCTATCAACGTGACAACTGGAAAAAACAGCTAGAAACCCGCCTGAAAAAATTAGCAGAAATCTTACACATAGATGAAATAATTTCTCGCCTCCCGGAAAACTGCCAGCGATTAATATTAGTTCCCTTCCGATATTTGCACTTGTTACCGCTTCATGCCTTAACCAGCCGCAGACTAAGGCAAAATGTAGAAGAAACTGGCTGTCTCCTCGATCTTTTCCCTGGCGGTGTGAGATATACTCCCAGTTGTCAGATATTACAATTATCTCAGCGGGTAAATCCGACTGGGGAAGAGTCATCACCCACAAGATTGTTTGCCATTCAAAACCCGCCTACTCAAAATCCAAAAGACGATTTACCATTTGCTGATATCGAAGTTGAAGCAATTGAAAAAGCCTTTAATTATGCTAAAGTTTTGATTCGGGAAAAGGCAACTAAAGCAGCATTGCAGGAACAAATTAAAGGCTTGCAAAATCCCTACATCGCCCACTTTGCTTGTCATGGCCGTTTCAACTTTACAAATCCTCGGAAATCAGCTTTAATCTTAGCTAGAGTGAAGAGGGCTACCGATAACGTTAACTTGGACGACATCACAGACTTGACGCTGGAAGAAATCTTTAATTTGCCACTGAGTAAGTGCAGTTTAGTAACCCTTTCTGCTTGCGAAACTGGCTTAACGGATATTAGAGATACCACTGATGAGTATATCGGATTGCCTAGCGGTTTTTTATCTGCGGGGGCTACAAGTGTGATCAGCACTTTGTGGGTGGTGGATGATGTATCTACGGCGATTTTGATGATCAAGTTTTATGAACTTTTACTGTCTGAAAGTCGGTCGCCGGTGGCCATTGCTTTGCGGGAGTCGCAGTTGTGGTTAAGGGGGGCAAGTGTGCAAGATTTGCTAGATTGGGCTGATAGTTCAAAGTTACTGGATAGCCAGAATCGAAAGAGGATTAAAAAGAGATTGAGGGGTTATAAACCGGAGTTTCAATCTTTCCAAGATCCTTTGTTTTGGGCGGCTTTCTGTGCCGTTGGACAATAAATGTTAGGGTTTCATGGTGGGTGGGGGCGGGTTTATTTAAGCTGTCGATTTTATTTGAGATTATTGGCGAACCCGCCCCTACAAGTTTGTCGAAAATGAGGCAATATTTCTGGTTAAATAGATATAATTTCTGTAGGGGCGGGTTCACCAGTATCTTTAATCTCCCATCTCAAAACTTCATAAACCCGCCCCGCCCATACTATGAAACTAAAACCTCTCCAACTAATTTTTGAAATTGTCCAGTTTGCAAATTTAAGCTGAAGCGATAGCCCTCCACCAATTGAATCACCAAATTATTGCCGATCGTAAAAAATTGTTCAGGAAAATCTGGCAAGCTGCGATCAAATCTGAGGGAACCATTTGGATTAAATAATAATATCTCATTTTCAGTCAAAACAGCAGTAACTTTTTGAATAACTGCCATCTGAATTAAGTTAGCAGTAAGAGGCATCGCCAAACTAAGGCGGCCACTTTCTAGGCAAATTGCTACTAATTGCTGATCGATGCCAATCCAAAGCATTTTTTGATCGCTTGAATACTCAATACTTAACTCAACTAATTGACTCCGCCAACTTAGCCCATAATATCCCAAAACTTCCCCCAAATCAAGACGAGCAAATTTTTGAGCATATTGGTGACAAATGATTTGCCGAATGGCTGGGATTTGGTCAAATTCTGATTTGCTAATCGTTTCAATCTTCATGGTAGCTTGTTATTGATAAATTAATGGTACAATTGAAGTAACTTGAGGATTTACATCGAAGTCACCTTCAGGATAAAAATATCGAACAACGATTGCCCCCGGTTTTTCTCCTCCTCTCAATTCTACTTTACGAGAGATGTTTACGCCATATTCATTAGGTTTTCGGTCATCTTCAACTTCCGGTGCATTTAATCCTTCTGCGAATATTTGTAATAGCTTCTCTTTGCCTCCCGCCACTTCGTCAATCCCTAGTATTCTCAAATCTCTTAAGTTGTCTAAAGACCTTCTAGTATTGCTAGGAGTAGAGGTAACGCGACCAAAAAAGAAGTCAAATTTACTGGCTTTGACCGTGAACCCCGCACCTTGAATTACTTCGTCCATTGAGGTCTATAGTTGCCACTCCTGAAAAATTGACACTTAATTATCTCTGATGATATCATGGAATTGTTACGCAAACAATGCCCTAACAAAGCCAAAATTCCTACATCAATGGAGAGGAAACACATTAGCCATGAATGATGACCAAGCTTATATATCAGCTTTCTTACAAGTCTTTGAAACTCAAGCAGACTTATTTGAACAAGTAGGGGCGATCGCAGCTTTAGATGACCTCAACCAGACGATATCCGAAATGGCGGATAAATCTGATGAAGAAGTAGCCGACGCTATTGCTAAATGGTGTGAAGATTATCCCGAAATTAGCAAGGCAATCAATTTAAAAGATAGAAAACCGGAACCAAAACCTAGAAATAAAGAAGGTCAAGAACCAAGGCTAACAAACCTCTATCCACAGTTACCAGAACACCTCAAAAAACGCATTCCCAACTCACAGCCGCCACGCTAATAACATGACTGATAAAATTTCTGCCCCTAACGTTTACTTATACGCTTTTCAACTCTACCATAACAGTGAGGGCAGCAATAATCCTCTGTGGCAAAAATGCGACAATATTCTGCGAAAATTTACCTATAAAAAGCTAACACATCATCTAAAGTCCCCGAAAAGAAGTCATGACCAGTGCGAAGATTTACTTTTAAAGACTCCTCTCGAATTTACCAGAAGTAATCCGCTGATAGAAGGTTTTGCCCAACCGTTACAAATTCAAGACAGTTATGCTTTATGGTTAAATATAGGTTGCCCAGAAGACGGTACTGCTGATAACTTAGATGTCAGCTTCATCAAAGAAATTAACCCGGAAAATATTTTACTTATCGACGGTGACGACAACTTTTTAGGCCAAACTCTCCTACTTACCGGATGGCTTACCGAGAATAACCTACCCGATAATATAGATTACTCTCTACCCTTTGCTGAACTATGCTGCAATCATATAGATTACTTTAAACCCATTGCCAATCAATGTCGCAATGCTTTATTACCAGGCGACTCTACACCTATTTTCTACCGTTCAGGTATATTATTTGGTAGTCCCATTTTTGAATACGGTTTAATTAGCGATATTGCCAATATTGCCAATTACCGCCACCTACTTGTCTGGTTACTTTGCGACAAACAAACTGATAAAGATTTTAACACTTGTCAACAAGAAATCATTGACTTACTATTTTACCGTAACAAAATCATCAAATCCTTTCAAGACAGCCGCAAGATTTACCACGACCTCGTTAAAAACTATGATGAGATAGAGGAAGACATCAAGTATTTACAGCAGCAACTCGCCAAAATTAGGAGTTCATTAACTACCGCTGACTTGGAAACATTGAAACAACAGTTAAAAGTCCTATTGGGCAAAGCTTTGAGTTATACTAGCGTGCTAAGGAAACTAGAAGCTTTTGACAATACAATTGCGATAAATCTTAACAATTACAGTGACATTTTGCAGAAAATATGTGATACACTCAAAACTGATAAGGAAGAACTATCAATATTAAATCACTTCGAGATAAAAACCGCGCCCTATATGCGATCGCAAATCGCGGGTGACTTAGGATACTTCAAACACGGGACAGACTTAATCGAAAGCGCGATCGCCTCCATCCGAGGTATAGTTGAAATAGAACAAGCCAAAAGCGATCGCGCCTTACAAACCAGAGTCACCGTTATCGGTGTAGGCTTAGGAGTATCAGGAGTAGCCGCCACCGCCTACCCCTACTTAATCAAGCAAGACCCGCCAAATCCAATAAACTTTACCCTATCCATCATTATCAGCCTGTGTCTGGGAGTAATAGCCGCCGCCATTGCCTTTACAGCTATTCAAATATGGCCCCATCTATGCCCTAAAAAGCCCCGAAATTAAACATTCAAATATCACACTTAAACTATGATTAAACTCGCAAATAACTAGCCCTTAGTTCCACTGGCTAAAAACTCAACCTTTGATTTTCAAAAATCAATCAACCGGAGTAATCTCTATCCAAACACCAGTTTTGTCAGCCACAGGCACATACTCAACACTTAACTTAGAAACGCAACTAATTCTATCATCCAGAAGTACTCCCGCCCCATTCATAGTTAAAGCATCCAGACACGCACCAGCTAAATTATCCAAATCAGAATTAGTGCGGTGCTTTCCCACAAAACGCATTAAAATCGACGCTCTTTTTATTGGCAATTCTATAGTTAAATTCAACTCAGATAGTTGACTATAAATTTCCACCTCAGCCATATTTCGCCACGTTCGATATCGCTGTGGCATAAATGTCCCATTCCCAGTTACTCGCGGCCGCGCTTTGGGGACAACGTTACCAGGAATAAAAAAGATGATGACTTCCCTAGATTGAGGAATATCAAAAACTTCTAATTTTTTAACATTTACAGTAATTATTTCCGGTGATGCCGATAAATTAACAACCTCTAAATTCTCAATTACTTCAGGGGTTATTATCTGTTTTTCCGATGTAATATTCTCAATTACTCCAGAAGTTATTACTTGTTCTTCCGATGCAGTATCTTCAATTATTTCAGAAGTTATTATAGACTCTTCAGATGCGATATCCTCAATTATTTCAGAAGTTATCATCTGCTCTTCAACTGCGATGTCCTCCATTACTTCAGAAGTTATTATCGGTTCTTCATACACTCTCTCCTCTAATTCTAATTCTTCATCTTCCTCTAGATAATCAATAGATTGCGATCTCTCAAAACTATCCTCCTGACTAGAAACAATAAAATTTTGTACAAAACTTTCCCTTTCAACACTTCGAGGTTTATCTTTCGGTAAACCAGGCCATCCTTTAGCCATTTGCATATAAGTTTCTGCCGTTCTTTGTGACAGATTACAATTAGCTTTTAGCCAAATTTCCCATTGTTCAGGTTGTAATTTTGCCTGAGCTTCCAACAACCACTCCCCAGCGTTGCGAGCGTACAACAGTCCCGCCATTGGAGAAGTCTGACACTGCTCGTGAGCACCCTTAATTTCCGCCCCCAATTCCTGAAGCGTCATCGGTAAAGGGGCAGAATTCATCAGCACTTCTAAGTAACTAGATAAAACTAGCCACAGAGTTTTTGCACCCGCCATTTCTATCTCTTCGCTTACGGAGAAAGGCTTTGTGCTGTTGAGTTGTTTGTTGAGATTGTTAGTTTCCACTTACTTAGATGCTCTTCCCTACTCAAAAATCATGCTTAAACTAAAAATACTGCAACAGAATAGATGCCGAAAGTGCGATCGCACATCAGCAATTATAGCCGAAGGCAGAAGATTTAGTTAACTACAAGGGCAGAAGGTAAAAAGCAATAAAAGCAATGGTTTTCGCAATTAAGAAGGTCAAGAGTCAGTTTTTAGGTATGTTGTAGCCACTTTAGCGCTAAAGCGCAACAACATACCTTTGCTTAATGTGCCAGTTGCCTAAGTCCTGGCTAATTTATTAAGTATACTCTCCTCGCCCTCAAACTCAACCAAGTAACTGTTCAACCGGAAAACCAATCAAATACAAAATTCGCTCGATAGTAATCTCTGCCCAATCTGGGTGGCTATTGAGTTCATTAGCCAATTCATAAACCACTTTTTCCAAAATATAAGCATCCAGTAATACTTGCAGTTCGTCCATAGATTTAGGTACAAAATTTGCATCGCCTGCTGTCATCAAATAACTCTTGAGGAAAGCAACACTAACCCACCCATACCAAAACTTAGCCCATTGATTCATTGTGGGGAGAGTTTCAGCTCGAATTATGCCGTTTTCTATCTCTTTACGGAGGGATAAAGTTGCGGCATAGTTGAAAGATTGCACCATCCCTGCAACATCTCGCAAAGGTGAGCGCTTCATGCGCCGCTCGCTCAAAGGACGCGCCGGTTCTCCTTCAAAATCAATAATGATAAAATCTTTGCCTGTATAGAGCACTTGACCTAAATGGTAATCCCCATGACAGCGAATACGCTGAGCTGTGATTTTAAGGTTCAAAATCGACCTGAATTTTCCGATCAACTGCTCTGGATGACTGAGGATAACTTGTGCCATTTTTTGTCCGTCTGGCGATAACTTTAAAAGCCCTTTTCTTAGTAGCAATAAAGTTCTACCAGTGAGATTTCTCATCTGCTGATAAATGGAACGCTGGTAAAAAGATGTGAAATTTTCTGCGGCAAAACTGGGATTCTCTAAATCCGAAGCTAAAGTTAAATGCAGTTCCGCCGTCCGCTGACCCAAAAGTTCGGCAGATGTTAAATAAGCGCCGATAAGTTCGTGAGCCAATTCTGGCATTTCAACTGATAGATTAGATACCAGCGAATTTGATGGCTGTTGCACTGGTAAGGGTAAAGCAGTGGGTAAATAACTGTCACCATAACCTGATGAATTGTCGTTAGAATGCTTTGCACCTACGACCATTACTTCCTCGAAATAGTGACTTAAGCTATCCAATGTATAAGACCAAGCATCCCTAGCTTCGGGAATAAACTTGTGCAATATTCCAATTGTAATCGATTCGCTTCCTGGGCGGCGGTACTCTAAGGCTCCTGCAACTGGGATATATGGTTGGAGCGGGTTTTTATCAGTTAAGAATTGCCCAATTTCTAGGTCGGGATTGATACCTTCCTCAACTTTGCGGAACAATTTAAGGATTAAGCGATCGCCGTAAACTACTGAAGTATTGCTTTTTTCTCCCTTAATCAAGCGGGGTTCAACGTGCGATAAGTCTTCTTCCGGGGTTAATTCCTTGGTAATCGTTGCTAGCAATTTACCAGCAGTGCCCGTATATTGACGGGAATTGGCGATCGCATCCAAGGGAAAGCTCAAAAAGTCTTTCTCTCCCCCAGCGTCAAATAGCACGCCAATTTCATCATTTTTGCCGATAAACTTGAGCTCTGCGATCGCCTGTGCAGAATGAAGGCTTTGTGATGGCTGGTTTTGTTTATAATTTGTGACGTTACCATCAGCCAATATCTCCCCACTATCCCCAACACTACTAATTTTTTCGTAGCCTAGAGGTAGCACATAAGTTTCGGCCATTCCTTCGGTGTAATCTACTTTTAAAAATACCAGATAATAGGTATTAATAGATTGTTTTTGAGCCGCTATTGATGATGACCCCAAATTTTCGCCAGCAAATCCAGAGGAACTTATCGGAATAACTTCTGTAATTTGTACCGCTTGAATTGTCCGATCTTTACCACCAAACCAACGAAAGCTACGTAAGTATTTAGGTAAAATAGTAGCAATTTGGACTCTGGATTTGTTATTGGGATTAAAAATACTTTCCCAATTACCACTAATAGTCAAAGTCGGCAGTTTTACTTGCGGTAATTGCTGTGGATAAACATCCGGTTTAAGTGCGATCGTAAACCAATAAAACGAGTGAGGAGTGAGACTGAGAAAGTAAGGATAATCGCCAATAGTGGGAAATTCAGAGCGACCAAAAATCTCAATTGGCACTGAACCTTTGAAGGGCGAGAGGTCTAATTCAACTGTTTGCACAAAGCGCGACAAATTCGCTACAACCAGGATATGTTCTCCATCGTAAATCCGCATAAAAGCCAAGACTTTGCGGTTTTCGGGATACAGAAATTCAAAGGTTCCGCGACCAAATGCTTGGAAGTGCTGCCTAATTCCAATTAAGCGTTTCATCCACCACCACAGCGAATTTAGGTTAGATCGTTGCGCTTCTACATTAATGGCTTCATAGTGATATTCTGGGTCAAGAATTGGCGGTGCGTATAGCTTTTGAGGGTTTGCCCGACTAAAGCCCGCATTGCGATCGCCACTCCATTGCATCGGAGTTCTTACCCCATTGCGATCGCCTAAATAAATATTGTCTCCCATCCCAATTTCATCCCCGTAATACAGCACGGGAGTACCAGGGAGAGAAAGTAAAAGAGCATTCATTAACTCAATGCGGCGGCGGTTATTTCCCATTAAAGGAGCTAACCGACGGCGGATACCTAAATTAATCCTCGCTTGGGTATCTTGAGCGTAAACTCGGTACATATAATCCCGGTCTTCATCGCTCACCATTTCTAAGGTTAATTCATCATGATTGCGGAGGAATAAAGCCCACTGACAGTTATCAGGAATGTGAGGAGTTTGCTGAATAATATCAATAATTGGGAAGCTATCTTCCATCTGCAACGACATGAATAAGCGGGGCATTAGAGGAAAATGAAAGTTCATGTGACATTCATCTCCCTGAGCATAATATTGCACCGCATCTTCCGGCCACTGATTAGCCTCAGCAAGTAGCATTCGATTCGGGAAATTTTCGTCTACGTGCTTCCGTAATTGTTTTAGGAAAAAGTGCGTTTCTGAAAGGTTTTCACAATTAGTACCATCCCGCTCGTACAGATAAGGAACGGCATCCATCCGTAGCCCATCTACACCCATAGCTAACCAGAAATCGACAGTATCTAAAATTGCTTGGCGCACCGCTGGATTGTCATAATTTAAATCAGGTTGATGGGAGTAAAATCTATGCCAATAGTAAGATTTTGCCACCGCATCCCAAGCCCAGTTTGAAGTCTCAAAATCTTGGAAAATAATCCGTGCATCTTGATATTTTTCGGGTGTATCGCTCCAAACGTAAAAATCTCGCTCCTTGCTGCCTTTCGGCGCTCTCCGCGCCTTTTGAAACCAGGGATGCTGGTCAGAAGTATGATTGACAATTAACTCAATAATTACTCGAATTCCCCGCTGGTGAGCGGCATCTAAAAGGTTTTGAAAATCTTCCAAATTGCCATAAATTGGGTTGACGCTAGTGTAGTCTGAAGTATCATAGCCATCGTCTCGCAACGGCGAGGGAAAGAAAGGCAGCACCCAGATAGCTGTCACTCCCAAATCTTGCAAGTAATCTAGTTTTTCTGTCAATCCCCGAAAGTCGCCAATACCGTCAGCATTGCTGTCAGCAAAGGCACGAACAGGCACTTCGTAAATGATGGCATCTTTAAACCACAAAGGATCGTCATTCAAAATTGACATTTTTGGTAATTGGTAATTGGTAATTGGTAACTGGTAATTAGCGATTGCCGCTGATTGTAGATAGTACAGATATGGGTAAAATTACACCCAAGTTGAGTTAATTATACCTGTTAATAGCTAGCTGTCAAAAATCTAACGCTCAGCTTAAGTAAACTCAATTTTATACTATACTTGCTGTTTTCAAAATAGCTAAAATGCTAAATTTTATTATCTGTCTTAAGTAAGATAAACACCCCTTTATTTACAAAACTCAAAAATTAGTATTCGCTGATACAGCAAAAGTGGAGATTTTACTCTTGCCTGTAGTTGTTGCCAAAAGCAGAACAAATATTAAAACCAAAATCAAAAATCAAAAATCTGCCAATCCTGATTTTAATAATCGAGTCCCTGTTTAATCCAGTTGAGGCAATCGCCTTCAGATAAAAATATTTTGGGAGCAGCAATATTGTTTAACTTACTTGGTGGATAATGATCGTAGAAATATTTACCAGCTTCTTGATAAACAATAATTAAATTGTCCCGATAAGTATACCGACACTTAAAATAATCATCCTGAGCGGCAATATCTGAATTTTCATCAAGATGCTCTTTGGCCACTTCAATTATTCCCTCTACGGTATTCGCACAAATCCCAGCAGGATTTTCCAATTTGTGCAATTTACCTTTATGACCTAATTCAGAAAGTAAGGTATAAGAATAAATATCTTTGCTCTCAACTATAGTCAAAATAAAAGGTACGATTAGATGCCCATTATAGGAAACAGACTTTTCGTAAAGAAAGCGCTTTACCATGACTTAATCATTCAGCTTAACCCAGATTTTGCTGATAATAAAGAGATGATTGATATAAAACTTGTTCTTGATGAGTAAGCAATGTACAATCAGATAGCGGGTAAGCTACACAAGTAACAGTATAACCTGCATTTAATTCCGACGGTCGCAGAAATTTTTGCTCGCTTTGATCGACTTCGCCGCTTACCAGTTTAGCAATACAAGCCGAACATTCCCCTTGTTTGCATCCAGAAGGCAGCCGAAGACCAGCTTCTTCTGCCATATCTAGAATATACTGGTCATCTGGTACTGGAATTGTCCGATCTAGTGCGATCGCAGGATTCACTAACCGAACTTGATAAACTGCCATTTGTGCTCCTAATAAGAAGAAGGAAGAAGGAAGAAGGATTTAGTTATCTAGGAGAGAAGGAAGAAGGAAGAAGGAAGCAGTAAAAAATACTTATTGTTGTAGCAAGCTTTTTATTTATCTTATTTTACTTTAAATTAGGTGAGTTTACTTATTAATATTCCTCTTGTTTAACTAAGATAAAGTCTAGATTGCTAATGGCTGATTGTTAATACCTAACAACTAAATCCTGTAGATTTGGCATTACCATAGTACTTTAAAATTTGGTGAGATAAAACCTCCTGATTAGCCATTAGCAATTAGCCATTACCCATTAGCCATTAGCAATTACCCATTAGCCCATTACCATCAAATCCTCCTCAAAGTAAATAGCGCGAATATCCTCCGGCAAATTTCCCTCTAAACTTTGATACCCCTTTTGCAACAAAGCTTTCACCTGAGCGGGAGAAATTGCTTCGCCCTCTGCTTGCAAATAAGCCGCAATTCGCGTCTCGCTCCAACGGAAAGTCTGAGCCATTAAAACAGTTAATCTTAGCAACGGAGCTAACTGTTCTAATGCCTGTCCGACGTAACACCAAAGCGGCGGTGGAGCCGATAGTAAAGAGTAATGAATCGATTCCACTGACGGTAAATCGGTCTGATTAATACAAATAGCTGTTACATTAATCAGCCAATTCTGAAGAGTAATATTCTCCCCTCCCTCTTCTGGGCTTTCACGGCGCAAATCTAGGCCACGCAATTCGTAGTAAATATGCCGCCAAGTCCTAGCAAATAGGTAATCAGCCTGCACTGGCGATCGCACTGAATGCCGAATCAGCGTGTAGACAATTTGAGCGTATCGACAAAAAATCGCCGTGAAAAATTTTCCCTGATCGGGATGATTTTGAAACAGAGTCAGCAACTCCTGGTCGCTGTTATGAAACAGCGATTTGACAATCGGATGGTTGGATTCAGGAAATTGAGGCGTTTGCACAATTTTTCTGCACTAGCTGAGCTAAAAAACGCTGATGCACTAGACATAATACATCATCCTTTAGACTTGTGGCAAACATCCTAGTCAGAATTTTGTAGAGAGGGTATTGCTTACCAAAAAAGCTAGAAACTCAAAACCCGCCGCAGCGGGTTTGAATGTGAAGTAGAGATATTAATCGGAATTCCAAGCTTGCGGGTCATTTTCTACCTGCACCGAGCGATTGCTACGGTTAAAGTAAATTCTGATCGTATTCGTGCGACCCCGCCCCAAATCGAGTTTGCCAGATTTCCAAGGCTTATACCCAGATTGGCTACCAAAGAAACTAACTCTATAAGTTGTAGCTGGCAGATAAATCCTTTCCTTAGAATTATTGCCGCTTAATCTAATTTGTTGTCTCTTGCCATCTCCTTCAATTTGAATCCTGACCTCATCATTACTGCGAGAAATGAACTCCACCGCTACCCTTTCATTATCATTGCGTTCCCGATCGTTGTCGCGCCCTCGGTTATCACCTGGCAAACCGGTATCTTTAACGTTTGCCCCTCTTAAATCGGTTCCCTGGAAGTTGACACCTCTGACCTCAGCTCGTTCCAAGTCAGCATTCCTTAAGTTAGCATCACTCAAGTTGGCATTCCTCAAATTAGACCTACTCAAATCTGCATCTCTTAAATCAGCTCCTCGGAGGTCAGCATTGCTTAAGTCGGCATTTCTAAGAGCAGCGCCTCGCAGGTTCGCACCTCTGAGGTTGGCATTTCTGAGGTCTGCTCCTTGCAGGTTCGCATTTCTAAGATTAGCATCTCTGAGGTCGCACCGAGAGCACTGACCAGTTTCTTTTAGTTTCTCGACATCTCGGCGATTTGCGGACTGAACTGGCATCGCTAGGCTGAGTGCGATCGCCAGCGTTGCAAATCCTAAAATAGGTTTGATCTTCATCTTACTGGACTCGAAATTTATTAATATTTCAGACTATGAGACGTTCGATTGGAGTGAAAAGATTCCTGCCCATCGAAAAGTATCATTAGGTATAGACTAGCCTCTAAAATAGATTTTAGCTTAAACGAGTAACTTTTGACTTCTTCTATCTGGATTATTCTATCCGGTAAAGCCAAAGTACTCAAAACCAGGCATTTATATCCTCAAACTCAGGAAAGAAATGCTCTAGGAGCCATTTTTTCTTACTTTTTAATCTCTCAAGCTTAATTTATCAACAAATGACACTTAAAACCCGGAAACAAACTAATCTTTTACTGCTCTTATTTCCCGGCACATTCTGGCTGGTGACTTTTTTTGTTGTGCCACTGCTGATTGTCTTAAGCTACAGCTTCTTAGAACGTGGCACTTACGGCGGTGTCACCTGGACATTTACACTGGCTAGCTATCAGCGTTTATTAGGCGATAGAAATAGTTATATTTACTTGGGAGTGCTGTGGCGCTCCCTCTGGCTAGCATTTCTTACCACCGCAGCTTGCTTGCTCATTGGCTATCCCCTAGCATTTTTTATTGCCACGCGACGCTCGCCGGGATGGAAAAATGCTTTACTATTGCTAGTAATTATTCCCTTTTGGACTAACTTTCTAGTACGGACTTACGCCTGGATAGTTCTGTTGCAAAGTAAAGGAGTAATTAACGTAGCCCTGCAAAGCCTGCAAATTATCAACGAACCATTAAACTTGCTTTTCACTCCTTTTGCCGTCACAATTGGTTTGATTTATGGCTATCTGCCCTTTATGGTTTTACCATTATATTCTACTATAGAACGTTTCAATTTTACATTAGTAGAAGCCGCCCAAGATTTAGGAGCTAATGACCTTCGCACCTTATGGCGGATCGTATTACCATTAACAAGACGGGGGATTATCGCTGGTTCAATACTGGTGTTTGTCCCGACAGTAGGTGCTTTTATTACACCCGATATTTTAGGCGGTGCTAAAACAATGATGGTAGGAAATCTGATTCAAAATCAATTTCTTAAAGCTCGCGACTGGCCTTTTGGTTCTGCCCTTTCTATGTTATTAATGGTATTAGTCTTAATTCCCATGTTAGTCTATTTCCATCTTTCAGAAGCAGAAAATTAAATAGTACGCGATCGCATATTATCCTAGCATTTTCAGCACTATCGGTCTTTACCATCAGGAACTAGCATCAGTAATTAGATGAATGACAACAAAATAAAATTAGATTTATTGATTCGTTCAATTGGCAAACTTTGGCTTTGGGGGCAAGCAGCATTAGGATTCTCCTTCCTTTACTTGCCAATTCTAATATTAATTATTTACTCCTTCAATACCTCCCGGTCTAATGCCATTTGGCGCGGTTTTACCCTAGACTGGTATCGGAGCTTATTCGCAGGCGCGGGTGTAATCGTACTCGGCTCAGCCCAAGGAACTGCTAACATTAGCGATGCAGGATTATGGGAAGCTGTAAATAATAGCTTGCTAATTGCTGCTATCTCTACCCTGCTAGCGACAATCTTTGGTACGATGATAGCGCTGGCATTGGAGCGCTTTCGCTTTCCTGGTCGCAGAATGTTGGAAGCATTACTTTTTTTGCCGATTATCATTCCTGAGATTACAATGGGCATTTCCTTGCTAGTTTTCTTTACCCTAGTATTTCGGCTAGTAGAAAATCTAATCGGAATTCGCCTTACTCTCGGTTTGCCTACGGTAATTATCGGTCACATTGCCTTTAATATTTCCTTTGTTACTATTACTGTGAGAGCTCGTTTGGCAGAACTAGACCCAGCTTTAGAAGAAGCAGCCTTAGATTTAGGCGCAAATGAATGGCGAACTTTTTGGCGAATCATTTTACCCTTAATCTGGCCTGGTATTTTCAGCGCGGCGCTGTTAGCTTTCACCTTATCTTTAGATGATTTTGTCATCAGTTTCTTTACTAGCGGTGTGGGTTCAACGACCCTACCTTTGTTCGTTTATGGGATGATTAAGTTTACGGTGACACCAGCCATCAATGCAATCTCAACTTTAATGTTGCTAGTTTCTCTATTACTTGTGGTATCATCACTAACTATCCAGAAAAGTTAAAGTAGTTAAAATGAGATAGAAACAATAACACCTTGAGGCACGGATACACAGTTACCTGTTTATTAGTCGGCGGTTGAAACCGCTACTACACAAACAAAGTCCGCCTACGCGGACTAAAGAATACAGGGAGTATTTAAGCTGGATTTGGTATAATTCCTTTTTCCTTCTTCCTTCTTCCTTCTTCCTTCTTCCTTCTTCCTTCTTCCTTCGTAATAAACTTATGAAACGTCTACTAACTTTCCTTCTGTTGTTTATGATTAGCGCCATCTTGCCTTTCGGCTGTAGCGGTAGCACTCCCAATGGTGCTGAAACGACCAGAGGTAGTGAAAAAATCCTGAGCATTTACAACTATTCAACTTATATTGCACCGGAAGCTATCGCGCAATTCGAGAAAGAGAACAGCGTCAAAATCAAATACGACACCTACGACAATAGCGATGCTTTATATGCAAAACTAAAGCAAGGAAACCCCGGTTACGACGTAATATTTCCAGCCGACTATATGGTAAAAATTATGGTCTCTGAGAATATGCTTGAGCCGCTTAATCTAGATAAAATTCCTAACAAGAAAAACCTCGATACTAAGTTTGTTAACCAATCCTTCGATCCCGGCAATAAATACTCATTTCCTTACCAGTGGGGGACTATGGGTATTGGCTATAATCTGAAAGCAACAAAGGGCGAAGTGAACAGTTGGAGGGCAATGTTAGACCCAAAATTCACGGGTAAAGTAGCATGGCAAGACGATGCGCGGTACACATTTGCAGGTGTCTTGATGTATTTAGGATATAACCCTAATACCACTAATCCCAATGAGATTAATAAAGCTCGTGACTTGCTGATCGAAAATAAGGCAATGATTGCCGCTTTTGTGCCCGATACAGGTCAAAACTTGCTCGCTCAAGGAGAAGTAAATCTGACAATGGAATGGAGCGGCGATATTTTCCAGGTAATGAAAGAAAACCCCGACCTACGTTTTGCGATTCCCAAAGAAGGAACAATTGTTTTTACTGATAACATAGCTATTCCCAAGAATGCACCGAATAAAGAGTTAGCTGAGAAATTTATTGACTTTGTTTTACAGCCAGAAGTCGGTGCAAAAATATCTAATTTTATCCACTTTAGTTCGCCCAATAAGGCAGCAATAGATCGGGGTTTAATCGATGAAAAAGACAGGAAAAATCAACAAATTTATCCTCCAAGTGAGATATTCTCTAAACTCAAATATATTGAGGATGTTGGTAAAGCGACGGGCTTATACGATCAAGCATGGACTGAGGTTAAGGCCGCATTTGGGAAATAAAATTGTTAGTAGTTAGTAGTTAGTAGTTAGTTGTGAAGTATTGATTGTTAGTTGTTCATTGTTAGTCGAGCGACAAATTAACAATTAACATTTACGCTTACATCGACTTGTAGGGTGCGTCAGTCTAAAGTTTTACGACGATGATAAAGATTCATATTATGATGTACCCTACCATCATGTGCCAGTTGCGAAAAGTTTGATATATTGCGTATCTTTGTTTAATTTATGTTGACACTTAACAACTAACCACTAACAACTAACTACTAACAACTAACTACTAACTACTAACCACTAACAATAATAATGTACGCAGTTGAACTGGCTAATATTTCCAAGTGTTTTAAAGACTCTCGCAAAAAAGATTGCCTAGCTGTAGATAACATCAACCTGCAAATTGCTGATGGAGAATTCTTTTCACTATTGGGGCCGTCTGGCTGCGGTAAAACTACCACTTTACGACTAATTGCTGGCTTTGAAATTCCTACAATAGGTGAAGTTTACATTCACGGGGAACCGATGAAAGATCGTCCGCCATTTCACCGCCCAGTTAATACAGTTTTTCAGAATTATGCTCTTTTTCCACACTTGACGCTGGCTCAAAATGTGGCTTTTGGTTTGGAAATGGAGAATTTACCACGCCGAGAAATTAAGGTTCGCGTTGCTGATACTCTGGCGTTGGTACAATTAACTGATATGGAAAAACGCTATCCACGTCAGTTGTCAGGGGGACAGCAGCAACGGGTAGCATTAGCAAGAGCATTAGTAAAACAACCTTCTGTATTACTGTTTGATGAACCGCTGGGAGCTCTGGATTTGAAGCTGCGGAAGGAAATGCAGATAGAATTAAAACGGATGCAGCAAAAGTTAGGAATTACTTTTATTTATGTGACGCACGATCAGGAAGAAGCTTTAACGATGTCTGATAGAATTGCAGTGATGTATCAAGGACAGGTGCAACAAGTTGGCACGCCGATTGATATTTATGAATATCCGAAAACTCGCTTTGTTGCTGATTTTATTGGCGAGACTAATTTCTTAACGGGGCGAGTAATTGAAAGTGGGGCGGGTAAGGTTGTGGTGTTCGTTGATGAAAAGTTACCAGTATTAGTTGCTAACGTAGAAGATATGCCAGTGGGCAAAGTTTTAACGCTGGTTGTGCGACCAGAAAAAGCTACTATTTATCCTTCAGATGATGGAGAAGATGGTTGGTTGGGGACGGTGGAAGAGGTGGTTTATATTGGTACTGATACGCGATATTCCGTGCAGTTGACGGAGCAGAGTTCTGTGGTGGTTCGCAAGCAGAATTTACACCGAGATGATTTGCGTCGGTATGCGGTGGGTGAGAGGGTGCGGGTGGTGGTATCGCCGGAGAGTATTTGTATTTTAGACTCGGATAAGTATTAAATTAAATCGGAGTACGAAAAATCAGTGAGAAGCAGGTGATATCATGTCCGGTTAAATACTTGTCATTGTTCGCTGTGCGAAGAAATCTCAACACCTTGCGATTGCTTCAGGATTGCTTCGCACAGCTCAAAACTGCGCTGCGCTTGGCTCGCTTTTGACAGATCGTAAGTAATTTGCCGGACATGATATGAACCAAGCTTTGGCTTTTTATTGGGTTCACCGCCAGGAAATAGACGGGGCGATCCCAACTAAACAAACTATCGAAAATTATTTAATTATTTCACAAACTGCTTTACCTGCTGCGGCAATATAGGCACTACTTTTTGTTGCCAAAACTGATTGAAACTCTGAGGTTGAACTCCTCGCCATGCAATTCCTATTGCTAAAGTTAAGAAAAATAGAGCTCCCAATCCATTAATTAAATGAGATAAAATTCCCGGCCCTCTAGGAGCAGATGTCATCTTTGGTCGATAATTTATCCCCTCATATTGAACTTCATCATCATGACGCTTCGATGCTGATGTTTTTTGTCGCGATCCTGGATGGCCCCCAGAAGCACCTGTTTTACTGAATGTACTCCCAGAAGAATTATTTTTGCTAATACCAGTTGTGCCCCCCGTTGTTTTCATTGTAGAAACGCCTCGCGTTGGCAATTTGCCGCTAGACAAATCTGTTTTGCCGCTTCGGGTTGGCAATTTGCCATTAGATATATCTGTTTTGCCGAAAGAAGTATTTCCAGTCTGCAAACGAGTCTGCTGGGAGGGTTTCTTGGAAGTTTGCGATCGCATCAAATTTTGCAATTTCTGAGTTACTGGCATTGGTTGTTCCCCTCTCTTCGCCCACTGGGACAACATCGCCGCCGTAATTCCGCAAAGGTTTCCCAGTCCCAAAGCTTGCATCCGCTTTAATAGTGACTGGTTATTGCAGACAAAAACTACTAGGGATTCTGGGTTTTCGAGAGCAAAACCATAAACGCACTGAGCGATCGCCACTACCATCCGCGTATGTTTGCTTTGATTTCCCCCAACAGCAGGTTCTAAATTGGGGTGAGTCTCTAAAGCATCTGTCACCTGCCAACCACTAGCGGGAAAAAATCGCAAAAATTCTCTAGCTAGTTTTTCGCGATCGCTATCTGCCTCATCTGCCAAAAATTCCATTTCCTCAAACACCACTTCCGGGACATAGCAACTTCCCGCCTTGGCATATTGTTGCCATGTTTGGGAATTAGTACCCATTACTACATCAACATCAAGAATTAATAAGACCGCAGGAAAATTATTACTCATAACTTTACACCCATTATTAACAGTTAACCGTTAACCGTTAACAGTTAACAGTTAACCGTTAACAATTTAGCTGCCAATGCCCAAACGTCCTGCCAAAGCGGGAGTTAAAGGCAAAAGCGTGGCAATCATCAAAAACAAAGCTAACAAACCCAAAGCTGCACGGGCATCGTCAGGTTCGCTCAGTTCGTTCAAACTTGGCCGTTCTAAGTTCCTTTGCAAAATCAGAATCACTATTGCCCAATATAATGCTAAAGGATTTACTAAAGATGCGATCGCTAATACTGCAAAGGTGGCAAACGTGGCCCTGCCGGCAATTTGACGGCCGTAGATCGCTTGGACGATTCTTCCCCCGTCTAATTGTCCGGCTGGCATCAAATTAATCGCTGTAATCACCAAACCTAGCCAGCCAATTACTACCAGCGGATGCACATCTACTATCGGTTGCTGCAAAGCATCTCCCAAAACTACCCGTGCTAAAGTTCCTACTAAAACTGAACCCTTAAAAAAATCAGCGGGGATTTGAAATAAACTGCCTTTGTGAGAAAGCAGGAAACCTCCGATCAGCATGGCGAGGGAAACAATTCCCCCTGCTGCTGGCCCAGCGATCGCCACATCAAAGAGGACTTTGCGGTTCGGTAATACTGACTCAAAGCGGTTGACTGCACCAAAAGAGGCAATTTGCCAAGTGGGAATGAAAAATGGCCATGAAAAGCGGACATTATGGCGCTTGGCGAATACTTGATGTCCAATTTCGTGAGCGATTAAAACTGCCCAAACTCCAAGGGCGATCGGCAAGGCTTCCGGGTAGCGTAGGGGTTCGCTAAAGAAGTCAAACCCAAGTAGTAAACCGCCTGTTTCTAAGCTAGTAGCAAAGGTAGCCCCGATCAGTACCACAGAGAGAATTTTTTGAGAGAGTGTGGTTTGTTGGGGATCGTTTTTACTGGGTAAAATAATCGCTACTGGTCTGCCGTCGGTATTGTCTACTAAAAATAGCCGATAGCGATCGCCTAATCTTTCCTGTAAACTCGCTGACATCCGCCCATAAACTACTTCTGGATCTCCCCGCAAGTTCCCTTTGCAGATTACGCCATCCTGAAAGGGAATAGTTTCAGTTGCAAAAAACGTATCGATACCAAAAATACCTTGTATTGCCTTCAGGTCTTCTGCGGGGACGGGAACGAGTTCTGGTTGTGGAGTTGTAGCGGTTTGTACCTCTGTTTTTCCTGGTTCTGAATTAGAGGGCTCTGACGACGCATCGGCGGAACTAACCATTTTTTCAGCCCGCGATCGCAGCAACGCATCTTCACCTGCCGCTCGTAGTTTTTTCCCTAAGTAAATGTACAATCCCGTAGAAGCCACCAGCATTAATAAAATCCCGGCCAGGTTGAGGTAAATCCCGACTGCAAACAAACCGAAGAATAACAGCCAAGGAGTCATCAGCGACACCGACTGCAACCAGGCTAAGATCCCTAGTTTGCCGAAAGGTAAGGCTCGGTAATACCCCCAACCTAAAATTCCAATGGCAATTAACACGATAATAATCGTTGCCGCGTTTTCCGATAGAGTAACCCCCAATAAAGAGCGATCGGCATCTACTGCACCTATCAGAAATGATAAATTCCTGGGAATATCAAATAGAGTTGGTGTAAACATATTCAATTGATATTGAGACGCAATTCCAATACTTTCAGCTCCCTGCATAAGTTTTTCTAGTAAGTTTCTCGGAAAGCGTGCTTGAGGCTGCTTATTTTTAGCTTTTTCTGGGTAAGCGAACTCATTCATTGAGCCATCTTAACCATTTAGTGATTCTAGTATTTTTCTTGTCCGCTAGGACGACGTTAACCCTATTCCAGATCCGTAGTTACTTACGACGGCGAGGTATCCGTTTTACCATCCCACGACTGTCAAATGAACCCCGTCACGGTCCTTTTAGTCGGGAAATCTACCGTCAACGCAACATTGTTGAACGTGCTATCAACCGAATTAAGCAATGGAGACGTATTGCTACACGATATGAGAAACTTGCTGCAAATTATACAGCCATGATTACGATCGCCTTTATCTGGTTATGGTTGTAGTTTGAAAACACGCCCTAG